>JAYTWO010000547.1:0-4311 GCA_043743415.1 Planctomycetota bacterium | reverse complement strand
CAGGAACCAATATCGGGCACGCCCACACGACGCAAGCTGCGATTATTGCGAGAACGGTTCCTGACACCTTTGATTCCCCCTGACACCTTTGATTCCCCCGATCCGTGGCCTCTGAATTTTACCTCTCCAGTACACTCTGCAATTCGACATGCAGGCACCCCCATTGAGCGAATGCACCCGCCCCCGCCCAGACTCATCAAACCGTTTGCAGACACCATCGTGATGGCGAATTGAACGGTATTGCGGCTAAACGGAGTGTCTACTCGTGCCGCATGATGCACTGGCCCTTGAGTTCCGCACCGGCCAGATACCGGCCCGCGACGTACCCGACCTTATCGTATGGCACCTTGACTGTGACCTTGCAGATGTCTTTGGGCTGGGCGGCTGCGAGAATATCATTCGGGTCGGGGTTGCCCGCACCGGGATCAACGACGATTTCGACCGTGACATCGGCCTGGGCGACGCCCACCGAGGTCGCCACGAAATCTTGCACAGCGGTCGTGACCGTGGCGTTGGTGGCTCCATCGATGGCGGATTCGCGAGCTCCGTGGCGGGCGGCGTTCGTGACGAGTTGGCCGACCATCATGGCGCGGCCGAACTCCACGATCCCCATCACGACCATGAAGAAGATCGGCAGCACGATCGCCATTTCGACGGCGGCGGCACCGCGACGGTGTGTGGTTGACTGTGTACCCAAGCGACGCATGGGGTTTCTCCGTAAGGTGGGATTGAAGGCGCAGGGGAAACCGCCTTCCATCCAACTCAGAAACCCTAGCTCCCATTCCCTCCCCGAGGGAGAAATTGAGAAAAATATCGTTGTCTGGTACTGTCGAAGCGTTCCGTTCAAACGGGGTTGACCCGTTCTGGCGGATGTAGCGGTTATCTCCCCAGAGTCCCACCTGCCATGTCGAACCCGAAAACCATCTTCAAGCGGATCATTGATCGGGAAATTCCGGCGAAAATCGTCTATGAGGACGAACTCGCGCTGGCCTTTCACGATGTCAGCCCCCAAGCCCCGGTCCACATCCTGGTGATCCCCAAGAAGGAAATCGCCTCACTGGCGGAACTGGAACCCGCCGATGCCGGACTGATCGGGCACCTGTTCCTGATCGTCCAGAAGCTGGCGGCTGAGCAGGGGCTGACCCATGGGTTCCGGGCGGTGATCAACACTGGGAAGGACGGGGGCCAGTCGGTGGACCATTTGCACATTCACCTGATGGGGAAGCGGGCGTTGGGCTGGCCACCGGGGTAGTCAGCAGTGAGACATCAGCGGTCAGCAATCAGCCAGAGGGGGGGAGACTCTGTCCCACCATTCCGCCTCTGGCTGAAGGCTGACTGCTCTCTCAATACTCCCCCACCACCTCACCGCCCTGAATGGTGCCCAGAGCCTTGTAGAGGGCTGTATCGATGTTCTCGCTGACAAACCTAACATGCCCGTCAGCCATCAGAAACTGCGCGCCGCCAACATGCGGGCTGCTGAAATCGTCGAAGTGTGACGCGGGGTGATTGGGACGATGGTCCATCGACCCCAGAACCCGCTGACCGGCCTCTTCCCCGCCAGCGACCATTCCCGCCCACGTCGACCACCAGTCATCGGTGGCTTTGGTCTTTCGCTCTCCCACGAACACGGTGTTGCTCGTCCCGTCCGTGAAGTCTCGCATCTTGACGCGACTGTTGTGGAACACCGATCCATTTCCCACACATTGTCCCGCAGCTGAGACCGGAGCTGTGCCGGTGGGATTCTCGCAATCATCGAGAGAGACCGACCCGAAGGCAGCAACATAATTCGCAGTCGCGAGCTCGGCGAGGACTTGGCTAGGGTTCCCATCCGCGGTCAGCATCCAAGTTTGAGTGGGTGCCGGATCGGATGGACAGAGGAATGCGGACAGCGGCGTTTTGATGAGAGGAGCGTTGACCGGGTTGGCGATACGGAGATTCAAGTTGAACTTGTTGTACAGCGAAGACTGATCGATCTGCGGCAGAAGCAAGAGCGCCCAGCCCGCTCCGCTGCCGCCGTTGAGAGGGGTCATCTGACCAGTGGCTGCATCGACACTAATCCAGCCCGGCGGGAAGGTGCGGAACTGGTCATGGTAGTTGTGCAGGGCCAACCCAATCTGCTTGAGGTTGTTCTTACACTGGGTCCGGCGAGCCGCCTCGCGGGCCTGCTGCACAGCGGGGAGCAGCAAGGCGATCAACACGGCGATGATCGCAATCACAACGAGCAATTCAATGAGCGTAAAACCACGACGACGCATGGGGAACTCCACTTCGAAAAGAGTGAGGAATGAATGTAGGCGATGTCGCTTGGCGACTCGCATTCCGCGAGCGGGAAATGCCCGTCGGAGCCAGAATCAGCGGTGATCGGACTCAAGAATCTGACCGTGGGATAGGCTTCCAGCCTGTCGTTCTTCGCGAGTGCCTTGTCAGGACTGAGAAGGGGGCGGGCAGGCTGTCGCCTGCACCGGAGCAGCCGAAAGGCTGAACTCCAACCCCCACCATCAAGCATTGACGGAGGGTCGTCGCGAAAACGTCTTTGTCAAACAAATCAAACTACGGGCGGGCCGCGCGGGGAGGGAAGCCGCTCTTGCGTCGAGGACACCATTTCGGTGTGCCATTCGACGAGGCTCGTCGCCTCAACCTCGAGTCCCGAGACTTCAACCACTTCGACTGCTGTGAACGGTGCCGAAAACACGGCACACACCGCACAGTGATCCGAGTCGTGGGGAGCATGTGGAACCGGTACTTGATCCGTCGGGGAATCGGTCGATCCCCGCACTGGCACCGTGTGGACATGCCCGTGCGAGCAGGTCACTGTCTTCGTATGCACATGCCCGGCGTGGTGCGCATGCGAGCCACAACCCGCCTCTCCCAACGCCAAGTGCCAGCCCCCATGCCCCAATAGCACCAACAGGGCATAGCCACACAGGGCTGCCCAGCGGAGAATCGGCGGAAGTGACACGCGCTGCATATTGCACTCAACAGACACAACGAGAACACTCATTGTGATACGGCGAATGACGCAAAGTCAATGGTTGTAATTGGCCGAAATCTCCAGATCGTCGCAGAATTCGTGAGAATTCTGCCGTCCCCCGTCACGGTGACGCCACACTTCACTCGGTTTGTGTGGGCGCGGCCTCCTTGGACGTGCCACCCGACCCACGACTCCCATCCCCGCCGGTTTCTGGATGAACCCCCAGTTCGAACAGGATCTGGGATCCGAGATGACGCTGCTTGGCAATATCGATCGCTGACATCCGGAATCGGTCTTTGATACTGACCGATGCGTTGTGGTGAATGAGTTCCTTCACAATCGCGAGCCGATCAATTTCGTTCACACTCGTTGTTTCCAAGGCGACCATGAGAGGTGTCTTCTTCTCCCCATTCAATAAGTTCACGTCAATGTCCTTGGCACAAGACAAGAGCGTGGACACCCCACGTGTGAATCCATCACTACACGCGAGATGCAGCGCAGAATTGTGACTGATGTCCAGAGCATTGACATCCAAACCGGTGGAAAGAATGTAGCTGACCAGCTCTGTGAAGTTTGACTCTATTTTTGGGTCGGTGCCAAGTCTCATAACAGTATGCAGCACAGTCCCATCGTCCTTCTTGAGCTGGGCTCCCTGCTGCACTAACAATCGCAAGTGATCCACTTTTCCTAACATAACAGCCGAGAATGCGGGTGTGGAATGACTCCCGCCGTTCAGATTCGGGTCGGCCCCATGTTTCAACAACAGGCGCATGATTGGTGTACTCGCACCATATACGCTGGCTTGCAACGGAGTCTCCCCTGATCGTTCATGGATAATATTTGGATCGGCCCCCAACGACAACAACACTTGAACCGCCTCAATCCGATTCATGCTGACCGCAAAATGCAGCAGAGGCTCCTGTGATCCATTCACAGGGCACGGCATATTCGTCATGGAGGGGTGCTGCGCGAGCAGGGTGCGTAGCTGGTCAACTTCGTTCAAACTGATTGCCAGTCGGACTTCGTTCCACGGCAGTCCGGTCTGGATCGGCATGGGATTCGGCTTTCCACAAGAGCATGGTACAAGTGCGATCAGTATCAGCAACACGATGATGACTGTTTGTCTCATGGCAGATTCATCACCTTCTATATCCCAGTGCGTTCAGTTCGGATGCCACATCATTCGCATCCCAGAACCCGATATTCCTCGTTACCAAGCTCCAGCTTGGTAACGCCTATCCTCGAAGCTCCGCTTCGCCGAGCCACGCAGGACTTCCATCCAGCTTGCCAGAACGTGACGCAGAAGGCAACGACGGGGACGGTTTGCGAGAGGGAGCGTA
>JAYTWO010000546.1:0-7112 GCA_043743415.1 Planctomycetota bacterium | reverse complement strand
TCGGGGCGATGTCCTCCCGTTGTTGAGCCTCTTCATCTGCGTTCATCTGCGGCTCCCCCTTGGATCATGACGCGCCGCGTGGAATCGCTACCTACTTTTCTGATGCACACACTCCCCTGCCGAGTGGAATGCCACAGCGTTGTCCAATCGGGGCTTCCTCCGGTATTGTGTTCGCGTCAGCGCAGTTCTGTCCACTCCCCTATGGACTCGTGGTGGATTGCTGCTCCCCTGTTGACGAGCCATGCTCTACACCATCGGCCACTCCACGCATGCGTTCCCGCACTTTGCCCATCTGTTGAAGATGAACGGCATCACGGCGATCGCGGATGTGCGGTCCGCTCCCTACAGCCGGTACAACCCCCAGTACAACCGCGAGGCACTCAAGGCCGCGCTCGAATCGGTCGGCATTGCCTATTCGCACCTTGGCCCGCAGCTCGGGGCGCACCGCGAGGAGCCGGAGTCCTACGGCCCGAGTGGGCGAGTCGACTTCTCTCGCACGGCGCTGACAGCGGCCTTCCGCGAGGGCATTCAGCGGGTGAAGACTGGGCTGCACAAATACTCGATCGCCATGATGTGTGCCGAGCGCGACCCGCTCACCTGCCACCGCAACCTGCTCATCAGCCGATTCGTCCGCGAGGAGTTGGGGGGCATCTCCCACGTCCGGGCCGATGGTTCCATTGAGGCCCATGAGCAACTCGAGTCACGACTGCTGGCTGAGTGCAAACTCCCCGAGCGCGATCTGTTCCGGTCCCGCGAGGAGTTGGTGCTGCTGGCCTATGAGACTCTGGCTCGCGAGAACGCTTACGTGCGGGGCGAGGAACCGGAACCGATCGTGGACTGAGAGGGTGCCTGTCAGTCGTGGAGAATACTCGTGCGACCAGCAGTGCCTGCGAAATAATAGCCCTGGGGTTGCAACCCCAGGGCTTTCGAGTGGTTACAAATGCCACGGCGAAGGCTACTCCGCCGTCCAGAACTTCACGCACACCGGCGTAGGAACCTTGGCTTGGCTGCCGGTCGGAGTCAGCTGGCCAGTCTCCTGGTCGATCTTGAGGACGACCACGGTATCGGTCTCCTGATTCGCAGCCAGGATGTACTTGCCGCTGGGGTCGATGCAGAAGTTGCGGGGCACGCCGCCCTCGGTCGACTGGTTGCCGACGTGAGTGAGCAAGCCGGTCCTCTGGTCGACCGTATAGATCGCCAGACTGTTGTGGCCTCGGTTCGAGACGTACACGAACTTGCCACTGGGGTGGACCTGCGTTTCGGCGGTCGAGTTGCCGGGGACGGGATTGCCATCGGGCAGCGTACTCAGGGTCTGGATGCCGGCCAGGACGCAGCCGGTTTGCACCTGGAAGGCGGTGACCTCGGAGGTCATCTCCAGGTTGGTGTAGGCGTACTTTCCGCTCGGGTGGAAGGCGAAGTGACGCGGTCCGCCGCCCGCTTTGACCGACGTGGACGGCGGCTCGTTGGGGACCAGTTGGCCGTGGTCGCTGTCGAACTTGTAGACCAATACCTTGTCGAGGCCGAGGTCCGCCACCACGGCATAATCGCCGGTCGGGTCGACGTTGATCGAGTGGGCATGTGGGGCTTCTTGCCGACCTTTGTCGACACTGGTGCCGACGTGCTGTACGAAGCTGCTGGTCGGCTTGAGCGAGCCATCGGCATTGATCGGGAGGCACGCCACGCTGCCGCCGCCGTAGTTGGCGATCAGCAAATTCTTCCCGGTCGGATCGACGACGAGGTGACATGGTCCGCTGCCGCCGGTGATCTCGCCGTTGATCAGTTCCAGGTTCCCGGATGCGGGGTCGATCTGATAGGCCGACGCCCCGCCGCCCTTCTTGCCATCGACCGAGTTGACCTCGCTCACGGCGTAGAGGAACCTTCGGTTGGGACTGATGGCGAGGAACGACGGATCCTTTTGCTGGGCCGCCACCCGCGCCTCAGTGACGGTTCCGGTCTCCCGATCGAGTTCGAGGACGTAGACCCCTTCGCTCCCCTTGCTCGTGTAGGTGCCGATATAGGCCCGCACGGTATCTCCCGCATGGCTCATGGCCGAAACACCCAGTGCCAGACACACACTCCACAGACTCACGTTCCAACGCCGCATCATCGCCCTCGCTCTCGAATGAAGTTCCGCAGGTGGCCACGACGGCTCGACACCGTCGATGGTTTGCGATGCCGTGCAGTTGAACCGAGATGAGCGTGGGCGACAAGGGTACGAGACCATCGTGCCGCTCTGGGCTACAGACTCTTCAAAAACCGCAGCAGCGCCGCTTGCTCCTCGCGGCTCAGTGGCGTCTGAGTGAAGTGACCCTGTTCCAAGACATCTTCGAGCGTCTTGGCCCGCGCATCGTGGAACAAGCTGTCGCGCTGGCTCACGCCGAGCAGCGACGGGGGGTTGAACAGCTTGCGGCCCGCTTCGTCATGGGTGCCGACATCGAACGAGCTGTCAGTCGTGTACGTCAGTGGGGGGATGTGGCAGCGGACGCAGCCTGCCTTCGTGAAAACTTGGCGGCCTTGATCGAGCAGAGTGCGATCCGCCGGGTCGTCGATGGCGGGGAGCAGTGGTGGGGCGGGGGAGAGCGTGTGCAGGTAGGAGACGAGATCGATCACTTGCGTCATTGGGCGGGGCGGGCCTTGCATCGTGCTGCGGATCGACTTCGAGACTTGCTCGTGCAGCTCCCGCGCCTCACCGGTCCAGCCCCACGGGTTCGCATCGCGACCACCGAGCAGCGTCTGCACCCGCTTCGGCGTCCCGGCGGTGCCGTCGCCGAGCGTGTCCGCCAGCAGACCATTCGCATGCCCATCGGTGTGGCAACTGTGACAGCTCATCCAGTTCTCGAAGGAGACGCGGCCATCGAAGAACAGCAGTTCGCCGCGCTCGGCGCGAGTGAGTTCGGGTTGCGGGCCGAGTGAGATCACGCGCCGCACGCGGGCTTGGCTGGTGTTGACCAGTGTAAGGGAATCGCCAAACGTGTTGACGACCAGGACCTCGGGCCGGTCGGGGCAAGGGAGTATTTTCGTCGGTCGGCGTCCGACCATCGGGCGTTGCTTCTCGATCCCTTTCGTGGACACGAGGGCCATTTCGTCGACCCCGGCGAGGGCCACGCACAAGTTGCCTTCGAAGTCATGCACGATGTCGGCTGGGTCGGCGGCTCCGTCGGAAGAACGACCAAGGAAGATCGTCCGCACATGCACCGGGAGCAGAGCCTGCGGGTCGTAGAGCTTGGCCAGCGGAACCACGCGAACGACGTTCTGCATCAGCGTTCCATCCCGGACCGCATCGTGTCCGGTCGTGACTTGTTGATTCAGGATCTGGTGTGCGATCAAGACTGCATCGCGCTCTTCGTTCATCGCTAGCCCGCGAATGTTGTGAGCATTCAGCGGGCGGATCGCATCGATCGTCCAACTCTCGATGTCGATCACCGCCAGCTTCCCGGCATGGTTGTCCGCCACCAACAGCTTCTTCCCGCCAGGCAACACCAGTTGTTTGTTCGGGGCAAACGACAGTTGGACTTGCAGCCGACCGATCTCGGTGGGAGTCTCGCCCGAGAGGTCGAGTTCAATCTTCTCGACCGAGCGGTCCCACCGGCTGGCGACCGAGACGACACGGGTGGCTGCGTGGGTGTCCTCACCCACGAGAACAATCGAGTTCGGCCCCCGCAACAGTGGCAAATCCGACTCGACCAAGACCGCCCACGGATCGCGACTCACCCTCAAGAACCGCAGCTGGTTCGCCGCTTGATCGACGACCGCCAGCCGGGTCTCCGAGAGAGAGAGTAACGCGACCGGCTGACCGCCAATCGTGGCTTCGGAGATCACCGACAGACTGCCCACATCCACAACGCTCAGGCTCCCCGACCGAGAGTTCGCCGTCAGCAACACCCGCCCCGGGTCCAGCCACACCGCATCCACCGGTCGCCGCAGACGCGGGGCTAACTCTTCGGCCAAGGTGACACAGCAATCCACGCCCAAGCAGAGAACCAGCAGGGCGATTCGGCACCAGGATCGCATGGGCGACACTTCCTGCGAGGGACGGGGCATGACACCGTACATCGTCGTGCGTATGGGCACGTCGAGCAAGCTCGTCATCAACGTAGGGTGGGACCATCTCGATTTGGATCGCTGACCCACCATGCGTGACGCGTGATCCGGGAATGGTGGGCCAGCGCCCAAAGCGGCTTGTCCCACCCTACAGGCATTTATCCCGAAGGGATTGCAGCGAATAGCCGGTGGTCGAGCACAGCGACACCACCGGAAAACGGCACCTCGTCGCAATCTATCCCGAAGGGATTGCAGCCTTTCGAATCGCTCGAACAATCAAGCCGCTGGAATCCCTCCGGGATACAGGAGACGCTGGGGATCAAGGTCCGGTGGTGGCGCTGCGCTGACCACCGGCTATGGGCTGCGACCCCTCCGGGGTGGGGCTTCGTCGGACACGTCAGCATCAGGGCGTGTCATCGAATTCATCCTCGCGAAGCGATCGAGAATGCAGCACCGCCTCCTCGGACTGCTCAATGGCTTCTGCAAGCCAGAGTCGAAACATCTCTGTGTCATGCTCCGTTGTGAATTGCCGAGTCCTTGCTGCTCGCAGAGCGTCGACCGCAGTTGGTGAAGCCAGAGCAACCAATCCGTCCAACGCTTCCTGCCAGATCAGTTTCTGTAAATCAAACAGTGCCTCCCCAAGAAGTGGAATCGCTGACTGATCGCGATACTCCCAAATCACGTTCAACAGGAAGAGGCGGATCTGCGTGTCATGATCTACGCGATACGCGGCCATGAGATCCGGGAGAATGGCCGGAGTCATTTCCAAGAGTCCATGAATGGCGTTGTCATAATCTCCCGTCATGTGCATTTCGAGATACTCCCCAATGGCGTCCGAGATTGACATCTCGATATTCCTCATCAAATAGATCGGTCAGCCAAGATCAGCGTACCTTGGGGTGGGAATGTCATTCCGCTGTTATTTTACAACTCGCTCTCATTCTCTGGATACCTCACATGCACTAGGAACAGCCCTTGAGCGGGGCTGGTGTCTCCGGCGAGTTGGCGGTCTTGGGCGAGGAGGATGCGTTCGACATCGTCGGGGGTCCAGTAGCCGCGACCGACGTTGACGAGGGTGCCCGCGATGATGCGGACCATGTTGTACAGGAACCCATCGGCTTCGATCTCGATGGCGATAAACCCCTGCGGGTCGCCCTCGGGATAGACACAGGCCATCCCCTGCAACACCGGGCCGGGGCTGGTCCGGAAGACTTTGAGTTCGTGGACGGTGCGGGTACTCGTCACCTTATTATTCGGCCAGTTCGATTCGAAGCTGCGGAAGTCGTGGTGGCCGAGCAGACGGTCGGCCCCGGCCTGCATGGCTTCGACATCGAGGTTCCAGCGGACGCGCCAGCTGAACCGGCGGAGGATGAGGTCTTCGACGAGGCTGTTGTGGATGAGATAGCGATAGCGTTTGGTGAGCGGGGAATAGGTGGCATGGAACCTCGGCGGAACTTCCGTGACCTCGCGGACGATGATGTCATCGGGCAAGCGAAATTGCAGGGCGGTCCGCCAACGGTCGACCGGGATTTTGCACTGGGTTTCGAAGCTGGCCACCTGCCCGTGGGCATGAACTCCGGAGTCGGTCCGCCCCGCACACAGCAGCCTGGGCGTCTCGCCGGTGAGGTCGCATATGGCCTCTTCGAGCACCCCCTGGACCGTGCGGCGACCGGCCTGGATTTGCCAGCCGGTGAAGTCGGTGCCGTCGTAGGCGAGGAGGAGGCGGAGGTTACGCACGGGGGGAGGAGGGATTGTGGTTGAGGGATTGTGGTTGATGGTTGAGCGACAGAGGGGGAGCGTTGAAACGAAGAATCACGTTTAGCCGCGACGCGAAGGCTTTGCGCAGCGGAGCGCTCCCGCCGCCAGAAACGACTCAGCCCCCAACGAATTGCCGGGGGCTGAATGGGATTTCACAACGATCATGCGGGCGACATCACGTCGCCGCTCCGGCTACGACCAGTTCTTCTTCGACGCTGCCATCGCCTTCGCCGATCATGCCTTCGAAGTCGAGCTGCTTATCGCCGCCGACATCACGGACTTTGACGATGATGCGGTTCTTGCCGTTGAAGATGCCTCGCAGCAGTTCTTCGGAGAGCGGGTCTTCAATGAACTGCTCCACGGCACGACGGAGTGGACGTGCCCCATAGTCGGTCGAGTCGCGGTCGGCATCGCCCCGACTCTTGAGGATGATCAGCTCCTTGGCTTCCGCAGTCAGAATCAGGTTCAGACCGCGATCCCGCAGGCGTTCGCGGACCTTACCCAGTTCAATCTCGACGATCTGCTGCATGTTCTCATCGGTCAGCTTGTGGAACACGACGATCTCGTCCAGACGACCGATGAACTCCGGCTTGAAGACGCGGCTGACTTCGGCCATGACGTTCTTCTTCATGTCGTCATGGGCCTTGGTCTTGTCGGTCCCACTGAAGCCGAAGGCCGGACTGGCGATGGCCTTGGCCCCGACGTTGGTCGTCATGATCAGGATCGTGTTCTTGAAGTCGACCTTGCGACCGAAGCTATCGGTCAGGTGGCCTTCCTCCATGATCTGCAACAGCATGTTGTACACGTCCGGGTGAGCCTTCTCGATTTCATCGAGCAGGACCACCGCGTACGGACGACGACGGATGCGTTCGGTGAGCTGGCCGCCCTCTTCGAAGCCGACGAAGCCGGGCGGGGCACCGATCAGGCGGCTGATGTTGTGCCGTTCCTGGTACTCGCTCATGTCGATCTGCACGAGGGCGTCTTCGTCCCCGAACATGAACTCGGCGAGGGTCTTGGCCAGCAGCGTCTTCCCCACCCCGGTCGGCCCGGAGAAGAGGAACGTGGCCATCGGTCGCTTGGGGTCTTTGAGGCCGCTGCGGCTGCGACGGACGGCTTTGGCGACGAGCTTGATCCCCTCGTCCTGGGAAACCACGCGTTTGTGGAGTTCGCCTTCCATGGCCAGCAGCCGCACCGTGTCTTCGCTCGACAGGCGGGTCAGCGGCACGCCGGTCATCTTGGAGATGACTTCGGAGATGATCTCCGCGTCGACGATCCCGTCCGACTCCTTCGACTTCTGCCGCCACTCGCGAGTG
>JAYTWO010000545.1:0-4807 GCA_043743415.1 Planctomycetota bacterium | reverse complement strand
GGCTCAATCGCTTCGGCCTGTCCCTCCTCAAGCAACATCCCGCCAAAATCAGCACCGTCATGAAACGCCGCAGCTGCGCCTGGAACGATGCGTTCCTGGTCGAAACAGTGCTGGGGATCACGGAATAGTACGCGCTGGCCCTGCCCACCCAGCCGTGCCCTGTGCCGACTCCACCGGCAGGCAAATAGCAGTTAGGTAGGTCAGGCTGTGCCTGATCGTTCTTAGGACCTGCGACCATCCTTTGGCTGGCGAAGAGTCAGGCACAGCCTCAAAAGGAATAAAGGTGTCAGGAACCTCTGTTTTGGCGGGGTGGCCCAGACATCGCTTTGGATGTCTGGGGGACGCAGGGGTACAAGAACCGTGGCTTTCGACTCGGACGCGGTGATTGGAACTGGAGGATGTGTTGCCCATGACCTCTTCCTCGGAGACCTCGAAGTTCTCCCCGGCATCCGCGGCTTCCGCCAGTTTCTGGGAAAACAAAGGTGTCAGGAACCGTTTCTCGCAATAATCGCAGCTTGCGTCGTGTGGGCGTGCCCGATATTGGTTCCTGACACCTTTGTTTCCCCCTGACACCTTTGTTTCCCCTTTCAAGCCGGGTGGATGCAGAGAATCGGTTCCGGGCCGGTGTGTTGGAGATTCTCCTCGCCATCGGTCTCGGTCGGTGCGTCCCCTTCGTCCGATGCGGACTGGCTGCGAACCGGTGGATGATTCTCTGAGCGGGGGAGCCCCGGTTGATTCGCTTTGGAATCTACCGGGGTGGCTTTACTATAGGAGGTTCTGGTTGCGAGGATTCACTCTGGGCGAACCTCTCATGCTTCTGGTACACCGACCCCGTCGTGTGCCGCGGAGCCCGAGAGGGCTCGCGTGGACGCCATGTTCGACATCAGATTCTAACCGTGGGAGAGCGATATGTCATACGCCACAATCAGGTGTGCATGGTTCGGCCTCGCCGTGCTTGTCGCGGGAGAGCTGTCCGCTGCCGATCCGTTCCACCCGCAAGAGGCACTCGCTGGTGCGTCGGCAGAGGCCGTCTGGACCAAGCTGGCGAGCCAGCCGCTGCGGCTGACTTCGGAAGTTCACCCCAGGGGCTTCTGTGTCGAAATCATTTCGACACAACCGGACACCATGGAACGGCATTCTCTCCTCGATCTGAAGCAGGGGACTTGGCGTTCGGTGGATCTGTTCTCGAGTAGCTTTGCCTCTTTTCAATGTGGAGACAAGGTACTCCTGGTTCGCGATTCCAAGTTTTGTGTCGAAGTCTTGAAATCCCCCGCAGATGATCTATTGGCACAAGTCCCGATCAACGGGATGATGCGGATCGAAAGCCCGATCTCCACGATCTCCTGGGATCGTCGATCGAGATGCTATGTCCGCAACACCCAGGGGAAGGTGTCTTGTCGAGTGAGCTTCAGAACTCCGTCGGACAGCGAGCGGTGGAACTGCAGTTGGCAAAGTGTTTCCGCTTGGAAGCTGGGACGGTGCAATTCCGAGGTGCGAAAGATCATGATCGGTGACGATTGTGAGCATCGTTTACGGGATGTTTCTTCGGATTGGTTCGAAGAGTGGATTGAGGCGAATCAGGCCCTGGCTGAACTGCGACAAGTGATGTCAATCTGGGCCAGAGTGACATACCAGGATGATGTGCGTAAACACTCGGCATGGTTGCCGGATCGTGATGTCCGTCTCGGGCTGGATGACATGTACGCCTGTGCGGTCATCTTTGAGAGAAATGAAGGGGAAGAGGACTATGTGGCCCCGGTCCGTACGACCGTCGCACGATTCTTTGGGCATGTCCATATGCTGATTCCCGTGTGGATGAATAGTGAGTTATCGCCCCCGCGCTCGCTGAAAGATGTGCAACACGCACCGTTGTCGATGGATGACCCGGCCATGCGTTATTGGCGGGCCGCCCTGATCGTCGGCCCACATCAACTCACTGTCTTGAATGAATTCCTTCGAAAATTTGTGCTCCGCAATCAATCATTGCCGCTGGAGATCCGCTTGGCGGTCTGTGACACCCTGGGAGATCTCGGCAGTCCCGCCACGCTCTTCGAGTCGCTGGGACTCATCGAAGACCGACTGTTGTGTGAGGCTGTACTCTTCAGCCGCTGGCAGTACCCGCTGGAGGATCGGCATGTCGAAGCCTGCGTGGATTTCCTGAATCTGACAGAACACAATCGACACAGCGATGGCGTGTTGGTCGAGTCATTGGTGCGAATGGATGAACTGGGGCGTGTACCGCCAGCCGCACTCGATGACTGGTGGACCCAAGAGGCCATCCTGAAGAGCAGTGGGGTCCACTCTGTGCGGACGAATGATCCAAAGGCTTCGGCACTCGATCAAGCATTCCCCCATGCCGAAGTGTGGGACACCGTCTGCATCACCAGTCGAACTCCTTCGGGCCGAGGATTCTTGATTCGCCGACTGGGCACCAAAGATCCTCTGCTGCTGAGGACGGCGATTCACCATTGCCTCCGCTTGCGGGCCGAGGCGACGCTGCGTACAAAGCGGTGGGACTTCATGACGGAAGCCGAGTGCCAACAGATCCTGTCCCTCCCCGCGCCGTCCATCTCCGGCAGAGACACCGAAGGCGGTGCCGCGCGGCCGTTTCCCAAAGACGAGTAAGTCACGAGTCCTGCCCCTTTCGCTTTCTCGGGGTGGCCCAGACATCGCTTTGGATGTCTGGGTGACGCAGGCACAAGAGGGATGGAACGGGCGAGCATGTCCTTCGTAGCCTCCTGTTGTTCCACAACCCAGACGCTCAAAGCAGCGTCTGGGCCACCCCGCCGCGTACGGGGAATGTCGCTTTCGCCCCCCCGCTCGCTCACGCTACGGGTGACTGAAGGGGGCTGGCACTTAGGACTAATCGATCATTGAGTGTCCGATTGCCGTGGATCGCTTCGTGATCCAACGTTGGTTTGCGGAGCAAACCACGACAATCGATGATCGAACGATCCTCAGTGCTCGTCTTCGTCCTCGTCGTCGGAGGAGACCTCACCCAGCAGGTCGTAGTCCTGCCGGGCGGTGATCTCTACCGGGACCATCTGGCCGACTTCGATCCCCTCGCCGCTGACGAACACCGTGCCGTCAATCTCCGGCGCATCGGCGAAGATACGGCCCACAAAAGAACCGTCTTCGAGTTGAGCGTCGATGTGGCAATCGAGTTCGTACCCGACCAGCGAGTCGCCGAAGTCGAAGGCGATTTCCTGTTGCAGCTCCATCAATTCGTCGCGGCGCTGGGCTTTGACCTCTTCGGGGAGGTGGCCGTCGAGCTTGGTGGCGGGGGTGCCGGGTTCGAGGGAGTAGGTGAAGACGCCCATGCGTTCGAAGTGCATTTCTTCGACGAACTCCTTGAGCTGGGTGTGTTCGGCCTGGGTCTCGCCGGGGAAGCCGCTGATGAAGGTGGTCCGCATCACCAGATTCGGGATGCGTTCGCGCAGCTTGCTGACCAGCGTGACGATTTTGTCGCGGTTCACGCGACGCTGCATCCGGCGGAGGACTTGGTCGCTCACATGTTGCAGCGGCATGTCGAGGTACGGCAGGATGTGCTGGGCCCCGGCGATGGTGTCGATCAGCTCGTCCGTGAAGTTGACCGGGTACAGGTACATCAGCCGGATCCACTTCAGACCGTCGAGCTGATCGAGTTCTTTGAGGAGGTCGGCCAGCCGGACCTTGCCGTAGTAGTCCATGCCGTAGTAGGTCGTGTCCTGGGCGACCAGGATCAGTTCCTTGACCCCGTCACCGATCAGCTCGCGGGCCTCGGCCAGGACCATCTCGATCGGCTTCGTGACGTGCTTGCCCCGCATCGACGGGATCGAGCAGAACGTACAGGTCCGGTCGCATCCCTCGGAAATCTTGAGATACCCATAATGCTTCGGCGTGATCCGCAGCCGCTCCTGGTCGTTCATGGCTCGGATCGGAGCCGGTCGGAACAGTTCGCGCTGCTCGCGCATCCCAGCGATCAGTCGATCGGCTACGGTCACGATCTCGTCGCGACCAAAGACGCCGACGACGTGATCGATCTCAGGCATCTCTTCGAGGAGAGCCGCCCCGCCGACCCGCTCGGGCAGACACCCGGCGACGATCACTCCGCGAGTTTTGCCTTGAGCCTTCAGTTCCAGCATCTCGCGGATGACGGCCTTCGATTCCTGCCGCGACTGCTCGATGAACCCGCACGTGTTGACGATCACGAAATCGGCTTCCTCCGGCTTCGTGACCAGCGTGTACCCATCCAGAGCCAGTTGACCCAGCATCTTCTCGCTGTCGACGAGGTTCTTCGGACACCCCAGACTGATGAAGCAATACGACCCCTTGGGCCGACCGGTCATGTCGATCGACGGGGAGTCATTCAGAATGGGGAGGGCAAAGCTCACGAGACAGTTCTCAACAAGGGCAACGGGGGCACAGGGATAGAGTATACCCGGAAGCGGTAGCCGTCGTTAGCGGAGCGGAATGTGGGAGCGTCATTCGTCATTGGTGGTGTGTGCGTCAGGAAAGTCGGCAGCTGTGAGTTTCTGCTCCGTCTCCCCGCAGTGGAGTCCGCTCCGACAGCCGCATCGATTGTGGGGGAGAGGGGGCAGAACCTTGGAAAACACCTTGTGAAAATCCTGCACGGCGTTGTCCGGCGAGGTCACCCAGAATGATCACCCAGCCAGTCGCACGTGTGTGCATCAGAAACGCAGGCAGTGGCAAAAAAAAACGCCACATTGGCGGCAGGTCGATTCGATTCTGGCACTCTGTGCAGGCGGATGGCAGTGACTGGACCATCAGAAAACGAGGTGGTGGTGAGCCGCAGATGAACACAGAT
>JAYTWO010000544.1:0-21618 GCA_043743415.1 Planctomycetota bacterium | reverse complement strand
ACATTTTGCGTTTGATCACGCGGGGGTTGATGCGGTGGCGGCGGGGTGCGGGGAGTTGTTCGTCTTGCAGTTCCTCGATCAGGGCGGCGTGCCAGTCGGCGAAGGAGTGAGTCGTCGGAGGTTGGCATTCGGGCAGGCGACATTTCAGAACGCGGAAGCAGCTCGTAAACGACAGGCGATCCGGGTCGAGCGGCAACGGCTGGGCCAACGCGTGTCGAATCCGCGCCAGCGTGATCACACTCTCCAACCCCGCCCACCGATCCAAACACCACCCAGACTCATCCACCGAAAATGTCGAGCGTCCTGACTCACGCATCGCCACGCCCTCCTGGCTCGCCTCGGAACGTGACCCGTCACAATGCGGCAGGAGACCGTGAGTTACACCGAATTGAACGGTATTGGGGTTAGCCGAGCTACCGGGCGAGAAATACCCGCCGAGCGGTGCGCAATTGGTCCGCGAAGAACTCCCCGTCGTCTCCGAGCTTCTGGAGTTCCTCAGTCGCCGCGTCAAAACGGCGCTGACCTTCGGTGGCCATCGTCCCCATCATTTGCAATGACAGCGCCAAGAATCCTTCGGCCATCCATTCACTGGCCGGCTTCCCGGCTTCCTTGTACGAGGCTTTGGCCGTCTCAAAGGCGTGATGGGCCACCTGCTCCTGTCCCACGGCCAGCCGCTGGGCACCCACCAACCAGCGGGCATTGCCGACCGACTCCGCGTCCAGACTCTCCTCCAGCACCAACCGATCATGCACGAGGGCCAAGTCCAGCGCTGCCTGAAGGTCGGACTGCGTGGGACTCACGGCCTCATCGGCCCAACCCGGCCACAGATGTGAACTGACGTTGTACGACAGCTTCCTCGCTGCCGTGAGCAGATCGCCCCGCAACTCCGCGTCACCCACTGCGTGGGCCTCGCGCAAGGCGAACTCGATTCCCGCCCGCCCCATCCACACCATCTGTGGGAGCTTCCGCTGCGTGAAGAGTTCTCGGATGGCCAAGTCGAAACACTTCATGACCCGCCGGGGTTCTCCGGCGGTCAGCAACCGCGCGACGGCCTCGAAGGAATCACTTTGTTCCAACGACTCCAGAGCCAGCGGGATCGTGGTATGAAACAGATCATCCTCTTCCGACATGACAGACCTCAACACCGTGGTGGGGCGGGAACCGTGGAACCGAAGTTTACTTTGTCTCAAGAGAATTCCAAGGGGTTGCAACCCACGGGACTCTGCACATCTCTCATGGAATCGGAGTGGATCCCGTCGGGAGTTGGACTCCAACGGGCGCTGCCGATGGCCTACTTGAACTGCAACTCGGTCTGGGGCAGCAGAGCCTTGATCTGGGCCTGGGCCTCCGGGGTGATCGGCGTGCCTGCGGGGACGAGGCGCAGGGACTTGAGGAACGCGAAGTCTTTCAGCATTCCAAGCCGTTCCTCGGTCAGCACGATGTGGCTCAGCTCCAGTTGCTCCAACTGCTGCATGCCCGCGACGACCTTCAGATCGGCATCGTTGAGCGGCTTGGCATTGGTGATCGTCAGGCGGCGTAGCGTGGGGATGCCCTGGATGAGACCGATCCCTTCCGGCGTGTCGAGTCCATCGCCGATTTGCAGGTAGGCCAGGGGGAGCTTCGCGATGTGTTGGAGGCATTGTGGCGTGGCATTCGAGGTGCCGATTTCCAGCCCCTGGAGATGGGTCATCTGGGCCAGATGCACCGCTCCGGCATCGGTGAATTTGGCATGGGCCAGGATCAGGCTTTCGAGCTGGGGCAGGTGCTCGCAGAGTTGGCGGAGACCTTCGTCGTCGATGGAGCTGCCGCGATGGCTGATTCGCGTGACGTGCTTCCAATCATTGATCTTGGCGTAGGCGTGGCCTTGGATACCGGTGCCGATGAAGCCGAAGTTTTCGAGATTCTTCAGCCCGGCCAGTTGCTCCAGTCCGGCATCGGTCAGCTTGCCGTTGTTGATGATGCGGAGTGTCTTGAGGTTCGTGAGCTTTCCCAGCGGGGCGATCCACTCGTCGTTGAGTTGAGTCGCAATGATGACCAGCGTCTCCAGCGACTGGATGTGCCCGAGATGCTCGAAGAAGGCTTTGTCATAGGGGTCGACTTTGCGGTGGTCATGCGGTCCCGCGTTCGGGATGGAGAGGTCGACGAGCTTCAGTGTGTCAAACAGAGCGATGTCGCCGCCCGCCGCCTGCTTCAAGGCGGCGGGGGTGGTGTTGATCTTCTCGACCTTACCGGGCGAGGACTCGACGATGCGAACGACGGCCACGACATGCGCGTGTTGCTCCGCAGCGGCGAGCAAGGCGGCGGCGTGATCCTGGAGTGCCTGCTTGAAATCGGCATCCGGGATCGACGCAATAACGGCCTCAAGGTCCGCTGGGGTGTTGATCGTGGCGAGCGCGGCGGGCGGCTCGGCGGCAAAGGCCACCGATCCCAGGGACGCAGCGGCGACGAGACACGCGAGGAGGAGAGAACGGCAGGTCATGGTGGGTCTTTCGAGATGGGGAGCAGTGTCGCCTTTCACTCTGCGAAAGGCCGTTCTTTCGCGGAGCGAAAGACGACAATGGTCACTCGCGTCCGTGGAACTGCTCCTCATGAGGCAACGCGTTGACCTTCCACGGGGCGGGGTAGAAGCGGACGATCCCTCCGGGGCGGTGGCCTTCCAGCAGCATGCAGCATTTCACCTGGATCTGCACGCCGCTGCATCCGGGGCCAACCGGCACCTTGTCGATGGCCAGGATGTTACCGCCCTTGCGATCGTTGACCGGGTCGTACGTCATCAGGCACTCTCTCGCGACGGCAATGCCCCCTTTGGGAGCCTTGGGGTCGTCCTCCTGTTTGGAGAAGGGCCAGCTGTGCGGCTCCTCGTTGATGCCCTTCAGTTCCTCGAACAGTTGCGGGTCGACACCATCGAAGAAGGTGATGGTCACGATTTGCTTCTCGTCATCCACGGCATCAATCCAGCCGGGCAGCCCGCGTTCGCGCACATGGGTTCGGTGACGTTCCAACTGCTGGGCAGTGGCCAACTGACGGCTCGGTTCGTCGAGCCAGATCTCCAGAATCCGTCCCGGTCCATAGAGCGTGGCCCAAGTCGAGTTGAACTGGACCAATTGCCCCTCTGGCAGTGCATCCAGAGTGCTGAATCCAGTCCCCATCCGCACAAGGGTGCTGCTGAGCAGGTCGAAGGTCTTCGGATCTCCAGTGGGAGTCCCCTCGCGCTGCAGCGTGGCGGTGAGTTTCTTCTCTGCCAAGCTCACCTTCTCGATCTTCCAGATCTGCTTCTGCCGAGCGTGAAAACTAAAGTCATCCTCAAGTCGGAAGCAGCGCTTGAAGGCCGACTCGGATGACACCCGGCGATAGGCAGCGGAGACGGGCGGTGCTTTATCGTCGGCAGTTTTGAGATAATACAGCCCGTGCAGGTGGGTGCCCAGCGGGATGTCCTGCAACGCGGCGGGAGCGCCGTGGTAATAGATTGATCCGTACGGCAACATGACGCTGTAGAGCGGCAGATCGAAATGGCCCGCCTGCTGGCTGTCGTTGCGATCGACGCGCAGGTGGAACCGGCGTTCCAGGTGGTCGACCTGGATCAGTTCTCCGGAGATGGCATGCGCCGAGTTCTCGGGCGGAAACTGGCCGTCGACGAGTGTGAACCACGGCAGCGATTTGTCCGCAGCATCGTCCGTGCGAAACTTCAGCGGGTCCGCTGCGTGTAGCCCAGCGACGGAGAGGCTCAAACAGAGGACGACGAATCGCGAGAGGCGGGGCATGATGTGGTGTTGTCGTGAGTGATACAGAATTTGACAAACGGCCAGTGTTGTCTTTCGCTCCGCGAAAGACCGGACTGTTGCGGAGCAACAGGCGACACTCAGGCCAGGATCTTCGACACGGTGCCGAGGCTGTCTTGGAACTGCTCGGTCTCGACATCTACGCGCTGGAGCATGGTCAGCAGCAGGTTGCTAAGTCTCGCGTTCTCGTCCACCGGGCGGGAGCAGATGCGGTAGTGGGCGTTGGCGTCGGCGACGTTGTACTGGCCGATCTTGGGCAGGTTGAAGTCGACATGCTGGCCATGCTGATACCCCAGTGCCCGCCCCCCGGCGAGGAGCGTCGGGAGGTTGGCGTTGCCGTGGCTGTGACCATACGCCATGCCACTGCCCCACAGCACCTGCGTCGTGTCCAGCAGCGAGCGGCCATCCTCCTGATGGCTCTTCAGACGATCCAGCAGATCGCTGAACTGCTCGACGAGGAACGTGTCCGTCTCGGTCAATCGCCGCAGCTGTTCCGGGTCGCCGTTGTGATGCGACAGACCGTGGCGGGCCTGGGAGATGCCAATGTCCGGGATCGCCCCGCCGTTCGACTCGCTGCAAATCATGCAGGTGATGACGCGGGTGGAGTCGGTCCGCAGAGCCAGCACCATCAGTTCATTGAACAGACTGTAGTATTCCCGGACTCGCGTCAGTTCGACCTTGCGCGTCAGGCGGGCCTCATCGGCGGGGTCGATCTGGGGCTTGGGGATGTTCAGCCACGACTCGGCCCGCTCGGTGCGGACCTCGACTTGGCGCACAGCGGTGAGGTACTCGTCGAGCTTGGTGCGGTCCTCGCTGCCCAGCTTCTGGTTGACGCGCTGGGCGTCCTCGGCCACGACATCCAGGATGCTGCCGCGCCGGTTGAGACGGCGAAGAATCTCGCCCTTGCTCTCCTTCTCGACACCGAACAACATGTTGAAAATGGTGCGAGTGTTCCGCTCTGCCGGTACCTGAATGCCATCCCGTGACCAGGCCAGCGAGTGCCCCTCGATGGCCAGCTCCAGCGATGCGAATCGCGTGGATTGTCCCTGCACTTCGGCCATCAACTGGTCCGCCGAGACCGTGTTGCGGAAGGCCCCGCCATCGCCGGGAACATTCGCACCGGTGAGCCACACCTTGTCACAGTTGTGGTGTTTGCCGAGGACCAGCGGGTGATGCAGCCCGCTGATCGGCGTGACATCGGCGCGGTGCCGCTCCAGAGATTGGAGTGGCTTGGAGAACTCGAACTCTTTCCCCGCTTTCTCGATCTGCCAGGTCAGCGTGTTGACCCCGTTCGGGATGTACAGGAAGACGCTGCGTTTCGGCTTCGTCGGCGTCGGCAGCCCACTGGGAGCCGCCGAACTCGGGGCAGCCATGCAGTCCAGCAGCGGCAGCGCGAGCGAGACGCCCACGCCGCGCAGCAGTTGCCGTCGGCTCATTCTCCATCGATTGGCGTTGACGTTGCTCATGGGTTCTTCTGTTGGTGTGAGGTGGGCAGCTATCGCTTCTGGAACAGATCGGAAACTACGAACGCCTCGACCAGATCGCGGAGGCGGTAGTCCTTCTCGCGGCTGTCCTTGGCAATCGCTGCCAAGTCGGCGCGATCGTCGTACGACAGGCTGCGACGCAGGCCGTAGGTGGCGAGCTTCTCGATGAAGGCGGTGTTGAACGAGTCGACATCGGCGACCAGCAGTTGCCGAAACTCCTCCGGAGTTTGGTAGGTGCGGCCATCGGGAAGTTGACCGCTGGGGTTCACCACTGGATTCTCGCCAGTGCCTTCGACGACCTCATGCGTCCGCCAGCGTCCGATGGCGTCGTAGTTTTCAAAGGCCAATCCGTACGGGTCAATCTTGCTGTGGCACGAGGCACAGCGGGAGTCATGGATGTGCGCCTCCAGCTTCATCCGCAGAGTCGCCTTGGGTGAGTCCACTGGGTTCGGCGCGATCGGGTCGACATTGGCGGGTGGGGGCGGCGGTGACTTCCCAAAAATCGCCTCCGACACCCACTTGCCGCGATGAACCGGACGATGCCGCGTCCCGTCGGAGGTCTGCGAGAGGATGGCAGCCTGCGTCAACAACCCGCCTCGGTGACTCTCCGGGGACAACGCCACTCGCTGGAACTGCGACCCGGCCACATCCGGCAATCCGTAAAACTGAGCCAGCCGCGAATTGACCATCGTCCAGTCGGAATGCAGGAACTCACGCAGGGTCAGATTGCGCTGCAGCACTTCGCCGAAGAACGCGGTTGTCTCGCCGACCATGCTCGTTTCCAAGGACTCGTCGTAATCGGGATAGAGCTTCTGATCCGGCGGAAACATGCCGACCTTCCGCAGGTGTAACCACTGCGACGCAAACGATGAGCTGAATCGCTCGGAGCGAGGATCGGCCAACAGACGTTGCACTTGTCGCCCGAGTTCGGCCTGGTCGCGGAGCTTTCCCTGTTCGGCCAGAGCGAACAACTCGTTGTCCGGCATCGTGCTCCACAACAGATAGGACAAGCGGCTGGCGATCTCCCAGTCATTGAGAGTCTGGCGATTCGCGGACTCGTCCCCTTCCGTGACGAACAGGAAACTCTTCGAACACAGGATTGCCAGCATGCCCGCCTTGACCGCATCCGGGAATTTTTCCCCAGCGGCGAGTTCGGCTTTGACGATGCCGAGATAGCTGTCGAGTTCTCCCTCCTCGACAGGACGCCGGAACGCGCGTCGCGCCAGATGGGTGAGGCCAGCGCGGACCTGATCCAGATTCCCCTCCTCCGCAGGCCAGTATTCGTCACGCCGCCGCTGTTCCTCAGCGGTGATCAACGGACCACGCCAGGAGACGGAGTCGAGAATCAGGAACGAATAGCGCGGGCGGCCCTGCTCGTCGGTCAGCTTCATTTGCCAGGGAGTCCGACCGTGCTTGGTACTGACGAACGGGATGTTGGAATGGCGATTTGAACGAAAGTTGTTGGACGAGCCGGGCACATTATTGAGCACGTCGATACTCGGCCCCCCCTTCGGCAAATGGGCGCGAAAGGTCACCGTGATCGGCTGGTCTTCAGGGGCGATGATGTCCTGCTCAAACAGAACGCGATCGAGTGACTTCTCATACACCTGCAAGCGTGGGGCGCGGCCGTTCGCCGGCTTCAGTCCACTGAGTGTGTAACTGATTTCATAGATCCCCGCTTCGGGCAGCGCGCCCGGCGAGGAGCCTCGGAAGATATCTCGGGACCACATTTCGAACCGCACTTTGTCCAGCAGCCCCAGCGACCGCAGCCGCTCGCGATGGGGCTCTTCGATCTCGTTCTCGGGCACGGCCCGCTTGGTGAATTCCAGAAACACAGGCTTCGTCAGCGGATAGGCCTCTGCCAGAATCACCTCCGCAGCTGCCAGATACTTTTCGATGTTGGACGGCGACAGTGTGAGGACCGAGCCAATCCGCTCGAAGCCACGCCACTCGGGATCCTCCAGGAAGCCCCCCGGGTCGGTGGCATCGAAGTGGACCCCGATCAGATCCTGCACCGTGTTGACGTATTCGTCTCGCGTCAGCCGGTTGTAGGAGACTCGCCCCCGCGCTGCCATGCGCGCCGCTTCGCCCTCTTGGATTCGCCCCGCCAACCACTCCACCACGGCGGCACTCTCCGCAGCTGTCGGCAGAGTCTTCTGTTCCTTCGGCGGCATCTCGCCCGAGCTGATGCGCTCCATCACCTCCGCCCACTGCGGCGTGTTCTCTCGCCCGACATGGTGCGAGAGCGTGTCGAGCCGGAAGTCGCCTTCCTGCTTCTCCATGCCGTGGCAGCGGAGGCAATGGGTCTGAAAGTACGGCAGAACGTCCGTCTCGAAGTTCGGCTCAGCGATCAATGCTGCAGGAACAGCCACTGACAGGCACAGCGCGATCGCGAGCGTGTTCAACTTCTCCAAGCAGCGCAGATGACTCATGCAAATCCTATTTCCCCGCAGACTCCGCGATCCATTCCGAAACCACACTCCAGTCGAATCAGCATATTCTCATGCGACACTTCCGGTCAACGCCGCCTCGCACTCCGACTCTCGTGTGTGCATTCGCCCATTGGCGGTATCTCCGGTCCAGCAACCCGACGCGTCACGGCCTGTTGATTTCATCGCCCCCATCACTGCCATTCCGCCCGGCGGCAGGGAAGGCTCGCGGCGGCGGCGGCAGGGGGGGCGATAGGCGTGGATTCTTGGGCGAAGGCTCCGCAGGTGCGGGGGCGGATGGTGTTGTTTGCGACGCGGCTGGACGAGGTCATCGGGGCCGAGCATCCGGTGCGAGTCTTGGAGGAGATTCTTTCGCGGATCGATTGGTCGCCGTGGGAGGCGGGGTATGACTTGACGCGGGGGCAGCCGCCGATTCATCCGCGGGTGTTGGCGAGTGTGATCTTGTAGGGGACTCTTGACGCGGATTCGGTCGAGTCGGGTGTTGGAAGAGGCCCTCGGTGTGCGGCTGGATTTTCGGTTCAACGCACTATTTCGGAGAATATCCATTTGATGTGTCAATGAGGATGCGGCGAGGGGCTTGGCGAATCAAAAACCGGAAGATCACTCTCTGATGTCAAGACCAAGTTTTCATCAGGCCACCCCGGCCCTCTCCCCACAGCCACGTCCCCCCGAAAGTCATGCACACCGTGGGGAGAGGGAGCAGAAACACGCCATTGCCTACTTTTCTGAGGCACGCATCGCTCACGACAACCTGGGAGCGTTTCTGCTCGACCATGGATTCCCGAAAACTGAGAACTTCCTGCCTTTCACCATTTCCAACGGATCAGCCGACTGCTATCATTTCGATATTGAGACTGAATCTCAAGTGCATCTGAGGCGACCCATGGTCACGGCTCTTCAACTCCCACTCGACTCCCTCGCGGAAGGCGAATACGCCTGCGTCGTGGATGTCTGCGGCTCTTGCGACTGCACTCACCGGTTGTCGGAAATCGGCCTGCGGATTGGAGTTAACCTCCGCATGGTCAAGCAGGGCAACCCGTGCATCCTGGCCATTGGCGAGCAGCGGCTCTGCTTTCGGCCTCACGATGACTGTACCGTGATTGTGGAATTGAATTAAACGTGGGATAGGCTTCCAGCCTGTCATTTGCTTCACACTGACAGGCTGGAAGCCTATCCCACGTATCTGCCGGGAGTATCTCCTTGACCCTCGACCAAATGCCCCGAGGCTCGATCGCCCGGATTGTCGACGTGACCGGCGATGACAGCTTAGCGGTCCGTCTGATGGAAATGGGGCTGATTGAGGGGGAGCAGATCGAGCTGATCGGGGCGGCACCGCTGGGCGATCCGCTGGAGTTTTCGGTACGCGGATATCGGTTGTCTCTCCGCGCGGGCGAAGCCAAGCGAGTGATTGTGGAGCCGGTGCCGTAGGACGGCCTTTCCAGGCCGTCCCCGCAGCTGTTTCGACCCACAGGATAGCCAAACACCGGTACACGTTCCCCCGGAATCGAACAGAACCGTCTTCGAACACAACACCGGACGGGCTGGAAAGCCCGTCCTACGGTAGGATCTCACTCCTCCATGACCTCCCCGCGTGAACTGACCGTTGTCCTGATCGGCAACCCGAACACTGGCAAGAGCACGCTGTTCACAGCGCTGTCGGGGCTGCATACGCGGATCGCGAACTTTCCGGGATGTACCGTCGAGAAGAAGCTCGGCGTCTTCACCGACCAGGGCACGAAGATCACCCTCGTCGATCTGCCGGGGACGTATAGCCTCTCCCCACGATCGCTCGACGAAATGGTCTCGGTCGACGTGCTGCTGGGGCGGCAAGCCGATGTCGGCAAGATCGACGCCGTGGTCTGCATCGTCGACGCGGCCAACATCGAGCGGAACCTGTACCTCTACACCCAGGTCCGCGAAATCGGCGTACCGGTGGTGCTGTGCCTGAACATGTGGGACTTGGCCCAGTCGCGCGGCATCAGCGTCGACCTCGCGGCTCTCTCGCAACGGCTCGGCGTCCCGGTCGTCGTCACCAGTGCCCACCGCAACCAGGGGATCATCGAACTCAAGGCCGCCATCCGCCAGGTCGTCGGCACGCCCGTCGACCCGACCCGCCCTCAGTTCCCCGCCGTCTTCGACCACGAAATCATCCAGCTCAGTCAGTGGATGCAGACCAAGTTCGGCTCCATCCCGCCACTGTTTCTGATCGAGCGAATGCTGCTCGATGTCGGGGGGGAGAGCGAGAAGAAACTCGCCCTCGCCCTGTCGCCGGAGTTGCTTCCGGTCCTCGCCGCCTCGCGCGAACGTCTGGCCGAAAAAGGCTGCCGCGTCCCGGCCATTGAGACCAAGGTCCGCTACCAGTGGATTCGCGAGCAGTTGACCGGCGTGGTCTCCCAATCGACCGCCCACAATCGGGTCACGACCTCGGACCGCATCGACCGGATCCTGACGCACAAGGTGACCGGAGTCATCGCCTTCGTGGCGGTGATGTTCCTGATCTTCCAGTCGATCTATACGTGGGCGGCTCCGTTCATGGACGCTATTGAAGCGGTCCAAAGCTGGGCCGCCGGGTGGGTCGAGTCGGTCATCGGACCGGGGACGCTGCGGAGTTTGATCGTCGACGGCGTGATCGGCGGCGTGGGTTCGGTGGTGGTGTTCGTGCCGCAGATTGCCTTGCTGTTTCTGTTCATCGCGATCATGGAGGACTGCGGGTACATGGCCCGGGCGGCGTTCCTGATGGACCGGTTGATGACGAAGATCGGCCTCAGCGGCAAGTCGTTCGTGCCGCTGATGTCGTCGTTCGCCTGTGCTGTGCCGGGCGTGATGGCCGCCCGCGTGATCGAGAATCGGCAGGACCGCATGCTGACGATCCTGATCGCTCCGCTGATGAGCTGCTCCGCTCGGCTGCCGGTGTATCTACTGATGATCGCCGCGTTCGTGCCGCAGGTTTTTGTCTGGAAGGTGATCCCGCTGCAAGGCTTGGTACTGTTCGCGATGTACAACGTGGGAGCGCTGGTCGCGATCCCGGTGGCGTGGATCTTGCGGAAGTTCGTGTTCAAAGGCGAGACCCCGCCGTTTGTGATGGAATTGCCCAGCTACAAATGGCCCTCACCGAAGATCGTGCTGTCTCGCGTCTACGACCGGGTCAAGGCGTTCATCCTGCGGGCCGGGTCGCTGATCTTCTGTACCTCGGTTCTCGTCTGGGCGGCGGCGTATTTCCCCGAGGATCACACTCACGAAATGCAGCTGCAATCGCAAATCGCCCAGTTGGAGGCCGAGCTAGCCGTAGGGTGGGACCAGCCCGCTTTGGGGCGCAGGCCCACCACTCCCGAGGACAACGTCGCCCCTGGTGGGCCAGCGCTCGAAGCGAGCTTGTCCCACCCTACGCCGGGAGAGGCCAAGCGGTCAGAACTCGACCGCCTCCGCGAGCAGGCCCACCTCGTCAGCGGCCAGCTCCTCGCCGACAGTTACCTCGGTCGCTCGGGTCGGCTGATCGAGCCACTCGTCAGGCCGCTGGGCTGGGACTGGCGGATCGGTGTCTCGGTGATTGCTTCGTTCCCCGCGAGAGAGGTGGTGCTGGCCACCCTCGGCACGATCTTCAGCCTCGGCAGCGAGGTCGCCGACGAAGGCGAGGAAAACAAAACCCGGTTCGTCTCGACCCTTCAGAACGCCACCTGGCCCGATGGCCGACCGCTGTTCACGCTTCCCGTGGCAGTGTCGATCATGGTCTTCTTCGCCCTCTGCGCCCAATGCGCTGCGACGCTCATGATCATCCGCCGCGAGACCAATAGCTGGCGCTGGCCGATCGTGACGTTCGTGTACATGACGGTTCTGGCCTACATCGCGGCGTTCATCGTGTACCAAGTCGGCAGCCGAATGTAGCACACCACTCTGCAGTTCAGTCACCCGATGCGTCAGCGAGGGAGGACGCTCGCTCTCGTTCTACGAGAGATCGTTCCCCATGAGGGGGCTTGGCCGGTTGTCTGAGGCTTGGAGGCGTCTTGGTCGGTGTCCTCGCTGTGCTCGGCCCTCGCTGACGCGTCGGGTGACGCAGCGGCATGATTCCCGCGCGGATGGGAATCGATAGAATCCCTCCTGCCCGCTCGACTCTCTGAGCCGGGCCGACTCCTCCTGAGACTCCGATGAACGCCTTCGAATACCGTGCCGGTGAGCTGTGCTGTGAGAACGTCCATGTGGCCGACATTGCCGAGCGGTTCGGCACGCCGGTCTGGATCTATTCCAAGGCCAAGCTGCTGCACGAACTGAACGCCGTGCGGACCGCATTTGCTGCGGTCGACCCGGTGATCTGCTACTCGGTCAAGGCCAACTCGAACCTTTCCATTCTGAAACTCCTCAACGAAGCGGGCAGTTCGTTCGATGTGGTGTCGGGTGGTGAACTCTTTCGAGTGAAGAAGGCCGGGGCCGACACAACGCGCGTGGTGTTTGCCGGTGTCGGCAAGACCGATGCCGAGATTCGTCAGGGACTCGAAGACAACATACTGATGTTCAACGTGGAGAGCGAAGGCGAACTCGATGCGATCTCAGCAGTGGCCAAGTCGATGGGCCGAATGGCCCCGGTCGCCATGCGGCTTAACCCCGACATCGACGGCAAGACCCACGCCAAGACCACCACGGGCAAGAAGGGCAACAAGTTCGGCATGGATATCGAGCGGCACAACGAACTGGCCGCGAAGGTGCTGGCCGATCCACACCTGGAGTTGCGCGGCATTCACATGCACATCGGTTCGCCGATCATGACGACCGATCCCTACCTGCAAGCCGCGAAGAAGGCGACCGATGTCGTTCGCCAACTGCGGGCACACGGGCACAAGACCAACTGGATCAACCTCGGCGGCGGCTTTGGCCTCAGCTATCGCGGCAACGAGGCCCCTCCCGCCAGCGAGTACGCCAAGGTCATCGTGCCCCTTATCCAGGAGGCCGGTTGCCGCCTGGCTCTCGAACCGGGCCGGTCGATCGTGGGCAATGCCTGCGTCCTGATCAGCCGAGTGATCTATACGAAGCGTGAGGGGGGCAAGCTATTCGTGATCCAGGACGCCGCGATGAACGATCTCGTGCGTCCGGCGATGTACGACGCCTTCCATCGCTTGTGGCCGGTCGATGCCAAGGTCGCCCCGCCGACCGACTACGAAGCGGAAACCATCCCAGGCTGTGAGACGACGGACATCGTCGGTCCGATCTGCGAGTCGAGCGACTACCTGGCCCAGAAGCGAGCTTTCCCGCCGGTGGAGCGTGGCGACCTGCTGTGTACGTTCAGCGCGGGAGCCTACGGGATGGCGATGAGCAGCAACTACAACTCCCGCCCCAAGGCCGCCGAGATCCTCGTCGATGGCGACACGGTGTCGGTGATCCGCGAGCGCGAGACGTATGAGGATCTCGTGCGGGGCGAGCTGGTTGGATAGCGAGTGTTCCAGGATCGCTTGTGCTTCGAAAAGTAGAACGGCCCCCCAGGGGCCGTTCCGCCCGAACTTGGGGATCCAGGCGACGAGGGCGTACACCGAATCGAGGAAAGCTCAGCGAGAGGCCAGCGCTGGCGACTGACGCACCATCATGTGCAGCGACTGCCAGTCGATCGTCACTTCGCCGCCAGCGGGGTGGCCCAGACGCTGCTTTGAGCGTCTGGGTAGTGCAACAACAAGCGGTGACAGTGGACACGTCCACCTTCCGATCCTCTTGTTCCTGCGTCACCCAGACATCCAGAGCGATGTCTGGGCCACCCTGCCATTTCAGATTGAAACAGCACGTTGGACTCCTCCGACGTGCTGTTTGAGGAAGCTCGATACGTCAGTCGGGGGCCACCAGTTTAGTCGCCCCCAACAGGCGGCGTGTCGCCAGCGGATGCGCCGAGACCGGTTGGTGATCGTCCAATCCGCGAATCTCCAACTCCAACCCTTCGTTGACGAAGTCGTTCTTCAACGCCATCAGTTTGTCCATCACCGTGTGGTCCACCAGATTGGCTTTGGACAGGTCAACAACCACCTTGTTCTTCATCTCGTAGCCGTACTGCACGATCTTCTTGCGGAGAGGAATCCAGTTGCTGAAGATTGCCGCATGTCTGACGGAGATCACACTGATCCCATTCGGCTGATGTTCGACATCGGCGGACGAACCAAACAGCGACCCGATCGACGCTCCCAAGTAGAGATGGACGCACATCTCCGTCACGATGCCCACCGCGATCCCAATCAGCAAGTCAGTCATCAGGACGGCTACGATCGTGGTTACGAAGACGAGCAACTGCTCCTTGCCGATGTGGGCGATATGCACAAACGCCATTGGAGAGGCGAGTCGGAATCCGGTGAAGACCAGCATCGCGGCCAGAGCAGCCAGAGGAATCTGGTTGATCAGGCTTGGCAGCAAGGCGACGAACGCCAGTAAGCAGATCCCGTGAACGACACCGGAGACTCGGCTGCGGGCTCCGTTATCGATGTTGGCCTTGCTGCGGACGATTTCGGAGATCATGGGGAGTCCGCCGACGGCGGCCACGATGGTGTTCGCGATTCCGACCGCCAGCAAGTCGCGGTTCATGTCTGATTTTCGCTTGAGCGGGTCGATCAGGTCGACCGCTTTGGAACTCAGCAGCGACTCCAGACTACCAATCAGCGCGAACATCAAAATCCATTGCCAAGCTGTTTTCCAAAATGTCGAGTCAGACAGCACACTTGTCTCGGGAGCAGCAAACGCTTTCCGGATGTCCGTCGGGACGGTCACCAGATACTTGGGCCCCTGCGAGTAGGACTTGCCTCCCAAGGTGTACTCGTAAACGAATTCGTCAGATTTGTAGTGGGTGAGTTCACCCTTCTTGTCTTTGACCTCTTGCCCCTGGGCATCTTTCACCACATCACCTTTGTGGTGGTGATATACCGGTTGCCCTTTCTCGTCCACTTTGGGGGCAGGTTGACACAACCCCCAGTAGTTCCCCAACGCCAGCGCCATCACCAAAACAATCAACTGCCCGGGGACCATCTTGACCCAGGCATTCTTGAGGAAGGGCTTTCCCAAAAGGATTACGAGACTGATGGCCCCGATGATCGCAAAACGGGGATTCAAGTTCATCAGGGAGTGCGGAACTTGAGCCAGCAGCGGGAAAGGATTCCCTTTGAGTCCCATCACGCCCAGTGCCACGTGGACTTGCTTCGAAATGATGATCACACCAATCGAGGCGAGGAGTCCATGGACTGCCGATGTCGGGAAGAATTCACCGAGGCTTCCCGCCTTGAATAGCCCAAACAGAATTTGAAGGATGCCCGCGATCACACCGACGACGAGCATCATCTTATAGGCCCGTTCGTCACCCACACCCAAATCTCTGAAACTCGTCACTGCTCCGAGCACGATCGCAATCATTCCGGCCGCTGGCCCTTTGATTGTCAGCTCTGAATTACTGACGAAAGCGCACAGAATCGAGCCGATCCCCGCAGTCAGTACGCCAGCCATGGGCGGACAGCCGCTGGCAATCGAGATCGCCAGGCACAGCGGCAATGCGATCAGAAACACGAGAAAGCCCGAGAAGATGTCCTGACCAAGAGCTTTTCCGTTGGACGGCGTCGGCATCTCGGCGGCGGTCGATTGACTCATTGTCAAAGCTCCAGTGACTGCCGACCCATCGAGTGCGTAACATGGGGCGAATCCCCCGGGTGGTCAGTCTGGCGGGTAAAAGCAAAATCTGTGCCAAGGCATGGGATTTGCGTGTTTCCTAGGGAAATCACTTGGGTGGCGAGCGGACACTCCAAATTCGCTCGTTCCCGTCGATGCCCAACCTGTCACGCTGACATCCCGGCGACCAGACGCTTCGGGGACAAGAAACGACGACAGGCGGCGACACACACATGGTCGATCGGGGGAGCGGGATGAAGCGGTTTCACCTAATCTGGCCTTTGGTGGCGCTGAGTCTGGCGCTGGCGGTCCTCAGCGGATTTTCCGCCGTGGGACTGGTCCGCGAACAGCGGGACGCCGCAGCTGATCTACGCACAGATGTCGAGCAGCATCGCTCGGTCGCCGAACTCGAAGAGTGCTTCATCGAACTGATTGCCCTGGTCAAGGACCGCGTCCGGAAGGTCTCGGCGATTCACAAGCGGGCCGGCAGCTTGTTACTCGACGCGGAAGGTCGGCTCAACGCTCCCGCCGACCGCGACCAACTGGCGCGCATTGATGCCGCCTTCCACCAGCATTTGGGGGTCTGGGATGCTCTGCCTGACGACGACGAGCCGATTGCGGATGCGGTGGTCTCCCCACTCGTGAGTTCGATGGAGCGGGAGTTGATCCGGCCCAGTCACGATTTGGAAGTGGCCTGCTCCCTGCGACTTCAGCAATCCGCCGACCAACATTCCCAGCTTCTGCGGCGGACCACGTGGGGATTGGTTCTGGTCGGAGGGCTGTGCGGAGTCGCGGGGCTGGTCTTCGGCTTCGGAGTCTCCCAGGGGGTATCGCGTTCGATTCGCCGGCTGCAAGTCCAGGTGCGGGACGCCGCCGGTAAACTCGACCCGACGGCCTCAGAGATCGTGCTGACCGGGGATGGGAACGTCGTCGCCCTGCATGATGAGATGGATTCGCTCAGCGCCCGCATCGAGCGATTCGTGGCCATGCTCCAGCAGCGGGACCGCGAGGTTCTGCGGGCGGAACAGTTGGCCGCTCTCGGGCAACTGGCGGCTGGGGTGGCGCATGAGGTGCGGAACCCGTTGACCTCGATCAAATTACTCGTGCAGGCGGAGTTGGAAAGTCGCAGTCCAGGCGGGATGGCACCCGAGGATTTGAAGGTCATTGTTAGCGAAGTGCTGCGAATGGAACGCTCTTTGCAGAGCTTTCTGGATTACGCCCGGCCTCCGAGTCCCGAGCGGCAACAGGTCGACATGGAAACCGTGGTCCAGAACGTCATGGGACTGGTGCGTGTGCGAGCCGAACGCCAGCGAGTCGAGATGCAGCTGGTGTCTCCCGAGTCAGGTGTCCCGATTTCCGCCGACGAGAATCAAATGCAGCAAGTGGTTCTGAACCTCGCTCTGAATGCCATCGACGCCATGCCGCAGGGGGGCCGACTGACGTTCACGACCGTTCGGCGCGGCGACTTGGCAGAGTTGACCGTGGCCGATACCGGACCGGGGATTGCCGAGGACATGCAAGAGCGGCTGTTCCAGCCTTTTGCCACGAACAAGGAAACCGGACTAGGGTTGGGCCTGGTGATTACTCGACGGATTCTGGAGGCCCACGGTGGTCGGGTGACAGCGGAGAATGCCTCACTGGGTGGAGCAGTGTTCCGAGTGCGGTTGCCAGTGGGAGTGTTCGCATGAAGCCTCGACTGCTAGTGATCGACGATGAGCCTTCGATTCAACATGCGTTTACGCGAGCGTTTCGAGATACGGATGTGGAGGTGTCGCTGGCCTCGAATGCCGCCGAAGCCATCAATCGCTTCGGCGAGGTAGCCCCCGATGTGGTCGTGCTGGATGTGCATCTGCCAGATGCGACTGGCCTGGAAACCTATCATCGGTTGCGAGGGCTGGATGCTCGAGTCCCGGTGATCCTGATCACGGGACACGGGACGACCGACCTGGCCATCAAGGCCATTAGTGAGGGGGCGTTCGAGTACCTGCTCAAGCCGCTCGACCTCCCGGAACTGCGAGCGGTGATCGACCGGGCGATCCGCGCCAGTCGACTGATGCGCGAGCCTGCCGCCTTGTCGGAGATTGATCCGCTGCCGGAATCGGGCGAAGCGCTCATCGGGCGCTGCCCGGCGATGCAGGAGGTCTACAAGGCGATCGGGCGTGTCGCCAAGCAAGACGTGACCGTCCTTATCCGGGGAGAGAGCGGGACTGGCAAAGAGCTGGTCGCTCGCGCCTTGTACCAGCACTCCAAACGAGCCGATAAGCCGTTCATGGCGATCAATTGTGCGGCCATCTCGGACAACCTGCTGGAGAGCGAGATGTTCGGGCACGAGAAGGGGGCCTTCACCGGGGCCGATCGCAAGCACATCGGGCGGTTCGAGCAGTGCCACGGCGGGACGATCTTCCTGGATGAAGTCGGGGAGATGAGCCCCCTGACGCAAGCCAAAATCTTGCGACTGATTCAAGAGCAACGCTTCGAGCGAGTCGGCGGCTCGACCACGGTCCAGACCGACGTGCGGCTGATCTCGGCCACGAACGCCGACTTGGAGGCAATGTCGGAGGATGGGCGGTTTCGTAAGGATCTGTACTTCCGGCTGAATGTTTATTCGATCCACTTGCCGCCGCTGCGGGAGCGGCCAGGCGATCTGCGGCTGTTGATTGAGTATTACCGGCGGAGACAGGGGGCGGAACTGAGACAGGTCGATCCACAGATTGATGAGAGCGTGCTGGCATTGCTGGAAGTCTACCCTTGGCCAGGGAATGTCCGCGAGTTGCAGAGCGTGTTGAAACAGTCGTTGCTGCAGGCGAACGGGTCGGTGTTGCTGCCGGATTATCTCCCGGATGCGATTCGCAGCGGTGTCACCCCGGCGAGAACCTCCACGCCCGAGACCGGTTCCACGCTCACGGACTGGGATGCCTTCGTAGCCCAGCGGATGGCCAGCGGCAGCGAAAACCTCTACGCCGAAAGCCTGGAACTGATGGAAAAGGAGGTGCTCCTGAGAGTCTTGCGGCACACCTCCGGGAATCAAGTCCAGACCGCCCGCATCCTCGGTATCACGCGTGGCAGCCTCCGCAACAAGATCCGCAGCTTGAACATCGAAATCTCCCGCTCGGTCTGGTCGGAGGACGACCAGCCTGACTTGTAAACGACCACGTCTCCTTGCACGTAGCAGAAATCGTCTAAATTCTGCTCGCTGGCGGGCGTGCAGACCACGTTCGGCAGAATTCGGACGAATTCTGCTACTCCCCCGCGGTTGGCACTGCGATTGCTCCCTGAAGCCCCTGTACCACTGATTTTTGGAACAGGGAGTGCATTGTGGCACAGTCCGATTGGATCGAACGGCACCTCATCAAGGCGGCCCAGCTTCTCCCCGCGCAGGGACCGATTACCGCCTTCGTCTTTCTGAATTCGCTGCAAGCCCTGGAAGACCTCCCGTTTGAGGAGGGGGCTGCAGGTTGGACGAGAGCTGTTCGGCTGCGAGACAGATCTCGCGGAAGACCGCTATCGGGAGAAGATGGCCCGGGGGCGCATCAAGCACGAGGACTTGGCGGAGACACTGCGGACCAATCTGGGTGAGCGCGTCGAAACCCCGATCGGCCCGACGGGGACCGCCTTCAACCTGCGAATGGCGATGCTGTCACACCCGGTGAGGTTGGCTCCGGCGGCGGAGTTGGACTGGTTCGTGGCCGAGACGGATGCCCTCTCGAGGTTCTGTCTTGACCGCAGGGGGCTGGGCCACTCTGGTCGAAGAGATCGAGTCGTTCGACGCCATGCACCACCGTCGATTGTTCCATCTGGCCTTCGAACTGCGGTTCCGCGTTCAGGCTCTCGACGCCATCGCCGTGCATACGACAGGGAAGCGGGCCGAGCGTGTCGCCTCGCCGCAGTTCCAATCCGTCTACTGCATCGACACCCGCGAGGAGTCGTTTCGTCGGCATCTCAAAGAGGTCTGCCGGGGGCCGAGACGTTCGGGGCCGCGGGCTTCTTCGGCGTCGCCATGTACTACAAGGGAGTCTCCGACACCCACTTTCAAGCCCTCTGCCCGATCGTCGTGCGGCCCCAGAACTACATCATCGAAGAGGTCATTTACAGCCTCTGCGAATCCGACCGCCGTCGAGCCACAGCCCGCAAACATCTCGCCACCGCCACGCACCAGATCCATGTCCGCTCGCGCAGCATGGCGAGCGGGGCACTCATGACAGCCAGCCTCGGTGTCTTTGCCTCGATCCCCCTGGTGGCCCGCGTGCTCTTTCCGGTGGCGACCTCGCGACTCAGCCGGGCGATCGGCAGCGTTGTCGCTCCACCTCCGGTGACCAAGCTGAGGCTTGAACGCCTTGCCGAACAGCCCGGTCCCGAGGGAGTGGAAGGCTCGAGCGAGTTCGTTGCGTTGCAGCCAGCGTGGGCAGGCGGACGTGGCTTCGGGTGTCGTTATATTCGGCATCTGTGACAAATTCGGATGCAGCTCAGCTGACATCCCACCGGGAACCGATTCTCCACGCGACCGGGGTCCGGGCTCACCCTATGCTCAGAGGGGAGTGTTGTCGAAACGCAACATCGCGGGGCGGCGGCACGCTATCATTCAGGTCTGTGGTCCATGAGTACTCTCAATCCTCCCTCACACGAGGCTGTTGTGTCCGAGCCGTTCTTTGAACGTCGCGATCCGGATTTGTCCGTTCTCCAGGACCGGATTCCGCCCGAGTACCAACTGACCCGCCGGGCGGTGGTGCTGGTTGCGTTGCTCGGACTGCTGTTCACCATGTGCAGTTATCAGCCGCTGTGGCACAGCGATCTGTGGGGACATTTGAGTTATGGTCGGTGGATCTGGGCCGCGAAGGCGGTGCCGCAGGTCGAGCCGCTGATGCCGCTGGCCCAGGGCGTGCCGTTTGTCGATACGGCGTGGTTGAGCCAGTTGATTGGCTTTCAACTCGTGGCGCACTTTGGAGTCGCCGGGGCGCAGTTCATGTACGCCGGGCTGATCTCGCTGGCGTTCGCGCTCGTACTGGGAGCCGTTTACAAACGGACCGACAGCCTGCTCGCCACATTGGCGGCATTCGTGACGTTCGGCTGGGGGGCGTATCAGCAACTGCTGGTCGTGCGGCCCCAGTTGGCGGGGCTGGCCTGTTTTGCTCTCGTGATTGTGGTGGCGACCTCCACCACTGGACGCCGCTGGCATTGGTGGGCGATTCCCCTCACTTTTGCGCTGTGGGCGAATCTGCATGGGTCGTTCCTGATGGGGATCGGGCTGCTCGGGTTGATGGCCATCGGGCGAGTGTTCGATGTCATCTGGCGGACCGGTCGGATGGGAGCCGCCTTCCGAGACAGCCAGGCCCGGCGGTTGGCCCTGCTCACGCAAATCGCCGCCGCTGCGGTCCTCCTGAACCCGTATGGCATCGGCATCTATGGCGAGGTATTCGCCGTGACGGGCAATCCGAATCTGGAAGACCTGTTCGAGTGGTCGCCGCTCTCGCTGCGCATGCTGCAAGGTCAGGCCGCTGCGGCCATCACGATCGGGCTGTTCCTGCTGTATCGAATGAGTCCACGGCGGGTGCAATGTGGCGAGATGCTGTCGTTAATCGGATTCGGACTGGCGACATTGTGGACCTCGCGGCTGATTAATTGGTGGGCTCCGTTGGCCGCGTATTATGTGGGCGTGCATCTGGCGGCGATCCGCTGGAAGAACTTCGGTCGCCCAGTCGAGGCGCGGGTGCGTTCGGGCCTGAATACCGTGGTCGCCTGCGGGATGACGTGGATCTTTTTCGCCTTTACCCCGTTCGGAGCCACACTGCTGCATGGCCAGCCGAAGGATCCCAAAGACGCCGCCAAACGCTACCAAAAGTCCGTCTCGCCACTGACCCCGCTGGCCGTCACTGAACATCTCCGCGAAGAGCCGCCGGTGGGGCAGGTTTTTAATACCTATGAGTGGGGCGACTATCTCACCTGGGCCGGGCCGCCGGGGATGCAGGTGTTCGTGAATTCTCACGCCCACCTCGTCCCGCGCGAAGTGTGGCAGGATTATCTGTTGGTCAGTGCTGGCGGGGCCAACTGGGAGCAGAGGCTCGACCACTACAGTGTGAATACCGTGGTCGCCGATGTCGCTCAGCGCGGAGCGCTGATCAAAGCGTTGAAACTGAAAAAGGAGGCGTGGGAGCTGTCCTACGAGGACGGGGTCGGGGCCGTCTTCCGCCGGCTCAAGCCGCTCTAACTGACCGTGGGATAGGCTTCCAGCCTGTCATTCACGTCGAACACGACAGGCTGGAAGCCTATCCCACGGGATTGTCCCACTCACTCCAC
>JAYTWO010000543.1:0-5827 GCA_043743415.1 Planctomycetota bacterium | reverse complement strand
TTGACGCTCTACTGCTTCAGTAGCGAGAACTGGAAACGCCCCCCGCTGGAACTCGATCTGCTCATGGGCCTGCTGCGGCGCTACGTGATCGCCGAACGCAACGAGATCATGCGGCAGGAGATTCGCCTCAGCACCATCGGACGCACCGATCGCCTCTCGCGCGCCATCTGGAGCGAGGTCGAAACCACCGTCGATCTCAGCCGCCACAACCCCGGCATGCGTCTGTGCCTCGCCCTCGATTACGGATCCCGTGATGAACTGACCCAGACCGTCAAGACCATCGCCCTCAAGGTCCAGTCCGGTGAGATCGACCCGGCCACGATCGACGAGACCACCATCAGTAATCACCTCTACACCGCCGGGATGGTCGACCCCGATCTCGTCATTCGCACAGCGGGCGAGATGCGCGTCAGTAACTTTCTGCTCTGGCAGATCAGCTACGCCGAGCTGTGGGTCACGCAAAACTGCTGGCCGGAGTTCAGTCGCGACGACCTGTACCAGGCGTTCCGCGATTACGCGGGACGCGAGCGACGGTTCGGCGGACTGCTGGAATCGCCCGCGACTTAGTTCACACTGAAAACTTCCGAAGTCTCGGAAGACTTCGGAAGTTTGACGCGGCAGGGTATGCCACCCACAAGACCCGTTTCCACCTCACTCCTTCGGACCGCATCCATGCTGGGTTGGCGTCTACTCATGTCGGCGGTTCTGATCCCGTCGCTCCTCGGCCTCTTCTACGCCGATCATCGCCTGGGACAGACCGCTCCCGTGCTCGCTCTGCTAGCCGTCTTGCTCTCCGTCCGCAGTGCCTGGGAACTCGGCGATCTCTTCGCCGCGCGGGGCTATCCCATTCGCAGCCGATCCCACATGCTCGGCAGCTGCGCGACCGCTCTGGCTGCGTGGATTCCGGCCTGGTGCTGGGTCGAACCGGTCATGACGGTCGCACCCTTCGCCAGTCTTGGCCCCATCGCGCTGAGCCTGGCGTTCTGCCTGCTGCTGTTGTTCATCCAAGAGGCCGCCGCTTTTCAATCTCCCGGTAAGACGTTTGAGGCACTGGGGGCGTCGCTGCTGATCATCGCCTACTCCGGTTTCTTGCTCGGAATCACTGCACAACTGCGGTGGGTCGCGGGGAGCGAGGCGGGGTATCTGGTCCTGGGGTCGCTGCTCATCGCCGCCAAGACGTGCGATATCGGGGCGTACACGTTTGGCCGTCTGTTCGGGAAGACGAAGATGGCTCCGCTGCTGAGTCCCGGCAAGACGTGGGCCGGAGCCATCGGCGGAATCGCGACCTCGACGGTCGCCACTTGGGCCTGGCTGTCCCTTGTCCCCCCATTGTTCAACGCGGCGTGGCAGCCGAGTCCCGCGTGGGCGGCGTGCGTGTATGGAGCGCTGGTGGGCCTGACCGGGATGATCGGGGATCTGTGCGAGTCACTGCTCAAACGCGATGCCGGAAAGAAAGACTCCGCCGCCCTGTTCCCCGGATTCGGCGGCTTGCTCGATCTGCTCGACAGTGTGTTGTATGCCGGACCGGTCGCGTATGCGCTGTGGGTCTGGCTCCCGCTGAAAACGTGGTGAAAAAGCCCTGGGGTTGCAACCCTAGGGCTTTCGCCGCCAGCGGCTCCTCTTCCCGCGTATTGCCTTCCCGTGTTAGATTCCCGCTCACGATTCGAGGTCGGACGAAGGAGCGCCCATCATGTCTTCCATCCCTGCATCCCCCATCGCCCGGCGGTCTCTCCGAGTGATGGCTTTCGCCTGCCTGATGAGCCTCGGCGTCGGGCTCTCATACACCGAAGCCGCCACCACCCTGCACGAACCCGAAGGCCCCGAGCGCACGGTCCAGGTCAGCGTTACCGTGACCACGACCGGCTCCGTCTTCACGGCCGGTGGCAAGGAGAAGAGCCAGAAGCTCCCCATTGAGGCCGAAGCACGCTTCCGCTTCCGAGAGCGGCGGCTCCCCTCCGGTGGCCGCGATGCGAACGCCCTTCGCGCGGCCCGCGAGTTCGAGATCGCTCAACTTGAGACCACTATCTCCGGTCGCCAGACCGAGCAGTCCCTGCCCGAAGCCAACCGCGTAGTCGTCTCCAGCGGAGCCGAGACCGGTGTGTGGGTCTACTGCCCCAGCGGCATGCTCTCGCGCGAGTCGATGGACCTGCTCGAACTCCCCGGCGAGCCGCTCGCCCTGCAAGCTCTGCTCCCCACCGAAGCCGTCGAAGTCGGAGCGAAATGGTCACCCCAGCCGTGGGCCATCCAGATGTTGGCCACGGTCGAGGCCGTCCAGAAATCGGCGATGACCTGCGAGCTGACCTCCCTCAAGTCCGACATCGCATCGATCCAAATCGACGGCAGCGTCCTCGGCCAGAGATACGGTGCCAACACCGATGTGAAGGTCTCGGGCCAGCTAACCTTCGACACCAAAGCCCAACTCATCACGACCGCCAAGTTGACCTACACCATGAAGGCCAACATCGGCACTGTCAGCCCCGGCATCGACGCCCGTGTTGAAACCGTTGTCACACGACAGGTCACACCCGCGCCGGGCAAGCTGTCCGATGCCTTACTCGCCTCACTTCCCATCAGCCCACCCAGCGGAGCCGAGATGCTGGCCTTTGACGCCGCTCCGTGGAAGGTGCAACTGCTCCACGATCGCGGTTGGCACTTGTTCCAAGCAGTCCTCGAAGGGAACAGTCAAGTCGTCATCTTCCGCTTGATGGAAAACGGCAGCTTGATCTGCCAGAGCAACGTGGCCAAGCTCCCGACTGCTGCTCCCGGCAAACATGCCTCGATCGATCAGTTCGAGTCCGACATCCAGACCTCGCTCGGCAAGCGGTTCAAGTCGCTGAAGCCCCGCGAGAAGATGCCCGCCGAAGATGGCCGCATCATCTACCGCGTCATCGCCGAGGGACAAACCACCCTTGCCGGGGACAAGGGTGCCGTCGAGGTTCCGATGCAGTGGCACTACTACCTGCTCGCTGCTCCCAGTGGACAACAGTTGTCGTTCGTGTTCGCCATCGAGCCACCACTGGTCGAGCAACTGAAAGACCGCGATCTGGAGATGGTGCAGAGCGTGCGGTTCACACGGTAGTCCATTGTCGGTGATTTTGATGTTTAGCCGCGAGGCGAAGTCTTCGAAGCGGAGCGAGCCCGCGTCACCGGACCGAGGTGTGTGCGTCAGAAAAGTAGGCAGGAATTCACCACGGAGGCACGGAGGCACGGAGAGGAGGCTGGCACGATGGGCAACCTCTGGAATTCCTTTCGCATCGAAGGCGGAAGGAGAAGGAGAAGGCGGAAGGAGAAGGAGAGAAATCGAGGGACCCGGGTTCGATCCACCACACACGCACTGTCCAGAAGCCGTCCCCTTCGGAATCACGGTGAACGCTGAACTCCTGAACTCCTGAATTTCTCCGTGCCTCCGTGCCTCCGTGCCTCCGTGCCTCCGTGGTGAAATTCCGGAGCTGCCTACTTTTCTGATGCACACACCGGACCGAGTCGACACACCGAAGGATTGGCGGGCGTCGATGGATGCCGGTAACATGCATGCGTCAGGGCTTCACATCGTGGATTGAGTGAGAGATCGTCGCATGCGATGGCAACAGATTATCGGGGCGGTCTGCCTTCTGGGCAGTGGCAGCTTGAGCCTTCAAGCAGACGAGCCGCTCTCGTACAACCGCGACGTGCGTCCCATCCTGGCAGCGAACTGCTTCGCCTGCCACGGGCCGGACAGCGCCGCTCGCCAGGCTGATCTGCGCCTCGACCAGAAGGCCGTCGCCGAAGAGATGAAGGCGATCGTCCCCGGAAAACCGGAGGAGAGCGAGATCCTCAAGCGGATCACCTCCCATGATCCTGAAGAGGTCATGCCGCCACCGGCCTCCAAAAAGAGCATCACTCCCGCTCAGATCGAAACCCTCCGCCAGTGGATCGCCAGCGGGGCCGAGTACCAGCCGCACTGGTCGTTCATCCCACCCGTGAAGCCCGCTGTCCCTGCCGTCAAGAACGCGAAGTGGGTGCGGAACCCGATCGATCGTTTCGTCCTCGCCAAGCTGGAGTCGCACGGCCTCGCACCAGCCCCCGAGGCGGACCGCCGCACCTGGGCGCGGCGCGTGAGCTTCGACTTGACGGGTCTGCCTCCCGCGCCGGAGAGGGTCGCGGCCTTCATCGCCGACACGGCACCCGATGCCTACGAAAAGTATGTCGATGAGTTACTGAAAACTCCGCAGTGGGGCGAGCATCGCGGTCGCTATTGGCTCGACTATGCCCGCTATGCCGACACGCACGGGGCTCACTTCGACAACTTCCGCGAGATGTGGTCGTACCGCGATTGGGTCATCAGCGCGTTCAATCAGAACATGCCGTATGACGTGTTCACGACAGAGAGCCTCGCGGGAGATTTGTTGCCCAACCGCACCCTGGAACAGCAGATCGGCTCGGGGTTCAACCGCTGCAACATGACCACCAACGAGGGCGGCATCATCGACGAGGAGTACCTCGTCCTCTACACCCGCGACCGCATCGAAACCGTCTCCCAAGTCTGGCTGGGGATGACAGCCGGTTGTGCCGTCTGCCACGACCACAAGTTCGACCCGCTCTCGCAGAAGGAGTTCTACGAGATGGCTGCGTTCTTCAATAACACGACGCAAGGGGCTCGCGATGGCAACATCAAGGACACCCCGCCCATCGTCCCGGTCCCATTCGCAGCTGACCGCCCCCGCATCATGGCCTTGGAGACAGAGATCCCGGCGGCCAAGACGCGAGTCGAGGCCCGGAAGGGTGCTGCCCGTCCGGCCTTCGACACTTGGCTGACCTCGGTCAAGCCGGATGAGTTCGGCCAGCCGGTCTCGAACGAGGGGCTGCACTTGCGGGCGGCTCTCAATGAAGGGCAGGGCACCTCGACCCAGTTCACGATCAACGACAAGCCCCGCGACGTGACACTCTCCGACAAGGCGACCTGGAAGCCCGGCCACGCTGGCTCGCAGTCGATCGAAGTCACCGGTGGGGCCGCCGTCGAACTCGCCGATGTCGGCGAGTTCGAATCGGATCAAGCGTTCTCCTACGCTGCCTGGATCAAGCTCAGCCCCAACGATAGCCAGGGGGCGATTGCCTCGCGGATGAACAAAGCGAACGACTATCGCGGCTGGGACTTCTGGGTCCAGGCCCGCCGTGTCGGGACGCACATCATCAACGTCTGGCCCAGTGATGCCATCAAGGTCGTGTCGAAGGCCCAGGTCACCGGCAACGAGTGGACCCATGTCGCCGTGACCTACAACGGATCGAAGACCGCCGCGGGGGTGAAGATCTACATCAACGGCACCGTGCAGGAAAACTTGGTCGAGTCCGATACGCTCAAGGGCTCGATCAAGTCGACCGTCCCGTTCAAGATCGGTCAGCGGAATGACTCTGACCCCATCTCGGGGTTGGGCCTGCAAGACCTGCGGCTGTACCAGCGCGAACTGAAGCCGGACGAGGTCGCCGCCCTCGGCAAGTCGGCCCTCTTCGCGGCCATCATCGCCAAGCCCGCCGACCAGCGGACCGACGCCGAGAAGAACGAACTGTTCACATGGTGGCTGAATGCCAAGGACGAAGAGTACCGCACTGCCACCGGCGACCTCGCTCAGCTGGAGAAGGAACAAGCGGCCATCAAGGCGCGTGGCACCATCGCCTACGTGATGCAGGAGCGAACCGAACCCGCGATGGCGTTCATCCTGCAGCGCGGCGACTACGACAAGCGGAAGGACCAGGTCTCGGCCAACACGCCCGCAATCCTCCCGGCCTTCCCGGCCGAGGCCCCGCGTAACCGCCTCGGGTTCGCCAAGTGGCTGCTGTCGAACGATCACCC
>JAYTWO010000542.1:0-2514 GCA_043743415.1 Planctomycetota bacterium | reverse complement strand
AACTCACGCGCCAGATGCAACACGTCCCACGCCTGCCGGTCCTCCGCATGGCCGATCCAGATGTAGAAGTCCGAGTTGATCCAGCTCCCCGCATGCAGTTTGTTGAGGCGCTCCGGCGCGGGGGCAGATTCCAGGTGGTCACATATCCGCATCGGTTTCACATCGGCATGCCGGACCGCCTCGCGATACAGCGTCCGCAGAAACACGACGCCCCCGTCGCGATAGTGCTCCCAGCAGTTCTCCCCATCCAGGATCACGGGCACGAGCACCGGGGTGTCGCCCTTGCTTCTGTGGACCGCTCGGCCCACCTCCGCGCAGGCATGCAGGATGTGGTGAGCCGCCGACACCGGGTCCTGCCTCTGCGCTTCGAACCCGATAAAGTCGCTCAGTCCGAGGTCGCGAAAGATCAACTGAAGCGACTTGCCCTGATGCTCCCAGCGCCACGGACGATACAGCAGATCGGGCCGGTTGATCCGCTTGTGGTTGTCGCGATGAATCGTCCCGTCGAGCGATCGCGAGAGAATGCCTTCATCGGTCGCGATCCATTGAATCCCGGCCTCAATGATCGCGGGCAGAATGTCCGCCGAGACCGACCCCTCCGACGGCCACATCCCGCGCGGCTTGCGACCGAACAGCTTCTCATGCAGTGCGACTGCTGAGTTGATGTGCCGCACCGCGTCCTCGGCATAGCTGTCGAGGGCGGCAGGGAGTTGGCAATTCGGCATTCCCTGCCGGGCGGATCGCTTATCCCACAGCAGCGGCAGGATCGGATGATAGAACGGGGTCGTGGTGAGTTCGACTTGGCCGCTGTCCTGGAGTTCCTTGTGCAGCGGGATCACGCGGGCCACCACTTCTCGCTGCTTGGTCAGCAGCCAGAGTTTATCGGCCTCCGTATAGTCGCGGCCCTTCGCGCGGAACTCCCGCAGGTCGGCGTCCTCTTCAAACAACAACTCGTGGAACCAGCACAGGTTGTGCCACACCTGCAAGTCGCGTAGCTCCTGGGTCGACATGCGAGACAGAGCTGCGTCGGCCCCGGACGGCTGGGTGAAGCGTTTGCGGTGCAGCTCCAGATAGCGGGGGAACGGGCGAATCATCGACTCGAGATTCGCCGCGAAGAAGTTGTCCACGAGGTAGCGGCCATCGTGGGCGCTGAGTCCGTCCGCAGGCATGCGTGACACATCGAGATGCCGGTCGCTGCCGCCCGCGACGTACCTCTGAATCTGCACGAGCAGGCTCGGGACCAGATTGATCGAGCAGCGAAACTCGGGCACCTCCTTCACATGGAGGGCCATCCCGATGTAATCCTTGGTCGAGTGAAACCGCACCCACGGCATCAGCGTCTCCCCGGCCACATCGTCCGGGTAATACGGCTGATGCTGGTGCCAAAGAATCGCGAGAGAGACAGGAGGCATCACGTTTTCCTTCCGGGTCCAGGAGCTGCGCGGGGAGTATAGCAATTGCAGGCCGATTCCAAATACAAGAGTTGCGATGCGCGAGCGCACCCCAGGAAGCCCGGCCCCAAAATGGTGAGCCAGCATCCAAGCGGCTTGTCCCAGCCGACGGCTGTGCGTAGGCTTCAGACCACGCGGTACTCTCCGTGATCGCGATGATTGCCGGTGGAAGAGTCACACAGAGATCCCACATGACCACCCCCCTCGAAACCTGTCGGATCGCCTTGAAGGAATGGGCCGTTGTGTGCCGCGCTCTGGCGACTGGCGTGCAAACGGTGTTGCTCCGCAAAGGGGGCATCTCGGAACCGGGTGGGACGTTCCGCTGCGAGCACGAGTTATTCTGGCTCTACCCGACCCGGTTTCATCAGGGGGCCGAGTTCCTCACCCCCGCGGGGGCCGCGTTGCTGGAGGGCCTGACCCACCCGTCCAATCCGGGCCAAGTCCCGATCTCGCTCCTGGCCCGCGTCCAATCGGTCCAGCGCATCACCGACCCCGCCCAGCTCACCCCGTACCTCGACCGCCAGATCCTCTCCCCCGAGACCGTCCTCCAGCGGTTCCACTACAAACGCCCGGAGCTGTACGTCATCGAAGTCGCCTGCACCGCGATTCCGACGCCCTTCATCGTCCGGGAAACACCCGACATGGCCGGTTGCCACAGCTGGGTGGAACTGCCCGAGGGACAACAGTTGCCAACCGATCTACCGGAAGTCATTCTCCGCTGATGGGGCAGCGGGATTTGTTGCTGCTGACGGACGAGACTCACGGCGCGGAGCGTCGTGCCACATTGGAGACACACCATGACGAACGGCTTCGGCATCATCGGGACCGGGATGATTGCCCACTTTCATGCGAAGGCCATTGCCGCGATTCCCGGGGCGAAGCTCGTCGGGTGTTATGACCGCGTCCCCGGGCGGGCATCGCAGTTCGGGGCAGAATATGCATGCCAGGGGTATGAGGACTTTGCGGAGTTCCTGGGCAACCCGGCGATCCAGATCGTGACGATCTGCACTCCGAGCGGGGCACATCGGGAACCCGCTGTCGAGGCGGCCCAAGCCGGGAAGCA
>JAYTWO010000541.1:0-4787 GCA_043743415.1 Planctomycetota bacterium | reverse complement strand
AGGCTCACCCGATCATCCCCGGGCAAACCCTCTACGCCAGGAACGGAGAACAGGCCGCTGCGATCCAGCTGAAATAGTCGCTGATCGCTCCGCGATCAGAACGTTGTCAGTGAGTGATTCTCCTCGCGGCCCGGAAAGAGACGAGGCTCTGGCCTGGTGAGCCGCACGGCGCTAGCCGCGGGTTCCCCTAACCGTACGCAAAGCAGAACCCGCAGCTAGCGCTTGGCAGCTCACAATAGGGGATTGATGAAGCGAACGATCGGCTAGACCACAGGAGGTTTGTGAGGGGAGGAACTTCTCGCGAGAGTACCTCTTGTGCTGCGCACACAGGTAGGCTCCAAAGCGAGCCAACCTGTGCCACCCACTCACTCAACCGGGGCCACCCCGAGTGCGGTGACATATCGCCCACCGGCGTGCTACCGAAAAGTTACCGAAGTTCCGGAGGCGCACACATGCGAGTATGCCACTCCCCTCGCGTTGTTCCCCGGCCCGGTCTCGTCGATTAGAATCAAGGCGAGTTGATGAGTCGCGCCGGGGGTCACTCCACTGCAAGGCCATCGATCGTCCAGCCCCGCCCGCCCCTCACTGAACCCCACCCATGCCGCGTTACGCCCTGATCGCGATTCTGTGGACGGTGTGCCTCGTGTCCGTGGTGGCCTCGCTCGTTCCGGCGGAGGAGCCGAAGCCGCCGGTGCCAGGTGCGCCGAAGGAGCCGCTCGATCCCGAGCATGCCAAGCAGGCTGCGGAGTCGCTGGCTCTGTTCAAGGAGCACGTTAAACCGATCCTGGTCCAGCACTGCCTGGACTGCCACGGCGGCAAGGAGTTGAAGGGCGAATTCGACCTTTCTTCGCGTGAGAAGTTGCTCGCGAGCGGGACCGTCGAGAAGACCGCCGAGTCGAGCCACTTGTTCCAACTCATCACGCATGCCGAAGAACCGCATATGCCGTTCAAGGCTCCCAAGCTGGCGGACGAGCAGATCGCCCGGATTAAGCAGTGGATCGATCTGGGGTTTGTCTACGACGCTCCACTGGTCGACCCGAAAGAGCTCATCCAGGAGCGCGAGGTCACTGACAAAGACCGCCAGTTCTGGGCCTTCCAGGCGCTAGGCCAGGCCCCCGTCCCATCGGTCAAGAACGCGGCTTGGTGTCGCACCGACATCGACCGCTTCATCATCGCGGCTCAAGAGGCCAAGGGCCTGACACCGAACCGCGAGGCCGACCGGTTGACGCTCATTCGGCGCGCGTCGCTTGATCTGCTCGGGATACCGCCGACACCGGAAGAGGTCGACGCCTTCATCCATGACGCGGACCCGCAGGCCTACGAGAAGCTGATCGACCGGTTGTTGGAGTCGCCCCGGTTCGGGGAGCGTTGGGCGCGGCACTGGATGGATGTCGCGCGGTTCGCGGAATCGCATGGGTATGAGCAGGACTACGACCGCCCGAACGCTTACCACTACCGCGACTTTCTGATTCGTGCGTTCAACGCCGACATGCCGTACGACCAGTTCGTGAAGTGGCAACTGGCGGGCGATGAACTCGCTCCGAACACTCCGGATGCACTGATGGCCACCGGATTCCTGGGGGCGGGGGCGTTCCCGACCCAGTTGACCGAAGACGAGTTTGAACGGGCGCGGTACGACGAACTCGATGACATGACGACGACCACCGGAGTGGCGTTCCTCGGACTCTCCGTCGGGTGTGCGCGGTGCCATGACCACAAGTACGACCCGATCCCGAGTCGCGATTATTACCGCATGGCGGCGTGCTTCTCGTCGGCGATCCGGTCGGAGATTGACCTCGATCTGACGCCCGAGGAGAACCAGAAACGCCGCGAGATGTTTGAGGTGACCCAGGTAGACCTCACGAAGAAACTCGCCGACTTCGAACTGGGACCGCTCCCCGCGCAGTTCCAAGAGTGGCTCACAAAGTTCAACCCGCAGACCTCGCTCGATGCGTGGGAGGTACTCGACCTCGGCAGCGTGAAGGGCGACGCCGGGACGGTCTACGCGAAGCAACCCGACGGCTCGTCGCTCGCCAGCGGGAAGGCCCCCGCGAAGGAGACCTTAACCCTCACCACCATGACCAAACGCCAGGGCATCCGCAGCCTCCGCGTCGAGGCCCTCGCCCACGACTCGCTCCCCTCCAAAGGGCCAGGCCGTGCGGGGAACGGCAACTTCGTGCTGGGGAACATCAAGGTCTCAATCACCGATGCTGCCGGGTCGCGCGACATCCAGCTCGCCCACCCGCGAGCCAGCCATCAGCAGAACACCGGCGACCTCTCGGTGGCCGCTTCCATCGATGACAACCCCACCACCGGTTGGGCTGTCGACATGGGCGGAATTGCAAAGGACAACGCAGCTGTGTTCGACTTCGCCGAGCCGGTCGGGACGGGTGATGAGGTGACGCTGACGATCACGCTGGCCTGCCCGCATCCGAACCCGCAGCACATCCTCGGGCGGTTCCGGCTGTCGATCACGGACCGCGAGAATCAGGCTCCCACGGTCGGCGGGGCCGGGCCGGATGCGCGCGTGCGCGAGGCTCTCGTGGCGGCCAAAGCGGGGGCGGAACTGAACAGCGAGGCGGGGAAGATCGCCGTCGATTGGTACAAGATGACCTCTCCCGAGTGGCTGGCTCACAAGGCGGCCCTCGACAAGCACATCGCCACCGGAGCCCAGCCGGTCCTCACCAAGGTGATGGTCACCAGCGAGGGCCTGCCGCACATGACGCACCACGCCGATGGGCGCGGGTTCCCACACTTCTACCCGGAGATGTTCCTGCTCAAACGCGGCGACATTCTGCAAAAGGTCGAAGCCGTCCAACCGGGCTTCCTCCGCGTCTTGATGCCTGCTCTGGCGACCGCCGAGAAATGGAAGGTCGCCCCGCCCCAGGACTGGACCCGCACTCGCTACAGCCGGACCTCCCTCGCCAACTGGATCACCGACCCGGTCGACGGGGCAGGGCAGTTGGCAGCGCGCGTGATGGTCAACCGCCTCTGGCAACATCACTTCGGTCGCGGTCTGGTCGCCACTCCGAGTGACTTCGGGTTCCAGGGAGAACGCCCATCGCATCCGGAGTTACTCGATGCCTTGGCTCGCGATCTGATCGAGGGCGGTTGGAAGATGAAGCGTCTGCACCGGGCGATCCTGCTCAGTGCGACCTACCGCCAATCGACCGAGTTCGATGAGGCCCGCGCCACGCTCGACCGCGAGGATGTTTTTCTCTGGCGGATGAAGCCGCAACGCCTGGAAGCGGAGCCGATCCGCGACAGCCTGCTCGCCGTCTCCGGGCAGCTCGACCCGAAGATGTACGGCCCCGGCACCCTCGACCCCAACACCAACCGCCGTAGCGTGTACTTCTTCATCAAACGCAGCCAGTTAATACCGGTGATGATGCTCTTCGACTGGCCGGAACACTTGGTGAGCATCGGCCAGCGGTCGAGTACGACGGTGGCTCCGCAAGCGTTGATGTTCCTGAATAGTACACAAGGGCGGCGGTACGCCAGCGCCCTGGCCGGTCGCCTCACTGGGGAGACTCTCTCGTTGAAGATCACCCACGCCTACCGCCTGAGCTTCGGTCGCGCCCCGCACGAGAACGAACTGAAGATCGCGACCGCGTTTCTCGGTCAGCAGACGGAGAAGTACACAGCCGCCACGCACGCCAACCCCGCCGGCGATGCGCTGACCGACCTGTGCCAGGCGCTGCTGGCGTCAAGCGAATTCGTCTACCGCCCGTGAGTACAACACCGCCGGGCGCGAGGGCGAAATCGTCGTCGGCAGGAGCCTCGCGCTCCCGGCCAGCACGGGACGTAACCTACTCGCCCTCATCCCAGGGATTGACAACTCGAATCTTCGTATCCTGAAAATGCTTCGTGTTGCGGGTGGCCAGTATTCCACGTCGGGCTGCGACGATTCCGGCGATCATCACGTCCCGGATCTCGACTGGGCGTCCCTGGGCTCGGAGTCGGGCGGAGAGGACTGCGGCCTCATCGGCGGCAGCGACATCGAAGTTGAGAACACGGCCACTCAAATCTTCGGTCAGGGCGAGGCGGAACGCCTCTTGAAGAGCCCGTTGCCGCTTGCCTTTGGCCATCGCCTCCAGTCCGAAACGAATTTCAAAGACGGTCACACTCGTCGTCCAGATCGATTCGGTCGGCTGGGCATCCAACCAGGCCACGACTCGTGGTTCTGGGGCCTGTTGCATCAACGCGGAGAGTACGTTGGTATCCAGCACAATCATGGGTCCAGACTCGGTGGCTGCATGTGTTGCCCTCGCAATTCGTCGATCTCGAAATCTAGACCGACTTTCGAGAACCGCTTCGCCATCTGTGACCCCAGTCGAGGCGGTGACGTTCCCCACTTGAGGACCGCGTTGCGGAGGATCTCCCGAACGATTTCTTCCATGCTTTGCCCCTGAGAGAGGGATAGCTCCCGCAACCTCTCACGAACATCATCTTCCAGATTGCGAACGACGAATTGTGCCATGCGGATCGCCTCCCAGTGATATCACGATATCACGCAAGGTGATCGGCGTCAACTCGTCACTTCTTCTCAGATGTCTGACTGAAGGAGTGTTCAGCAGGATGTCGAGGGCGTGGGGAGGAGAGGAGGAGGGGCGTTTCGAACGATGGGATCATGCCAGCGAAGTTGATTCCGCGTCAATCCCAGCGGAGTCAGTGGCATCCGGCACTTCTGCTGCGTGTGTGCATCAGCCAAGTCGGCATTCCATCCCGAAGCCTCTCGACCACCTGAGACGCGGGGACCGTTGGCTGAGGAAAGGGAATGGCTCACA
>JAYTWO010000540.1:0-10440 GCA_043743415.1 Planctomycetota bacterium | reverse complement strand
AGCGAGTCCTGAAACACGACATCGGCGACATCCCAATAGGCGATGGGCGTGCGGGGGTCGACCTGTTCGAGGTGTCGGGCGAAGTCGGCCACCCGCCGCACCGGGACCATCTGGCCGTTGAAGCTCTGCCAATCCAGCGTGACTCGATCAAGGCTCTCGATCCGTCGCCGCTCGGTCGGGTAGAGTCCGTAGGCCACGGCGGTGACCTGCTGCCAGTTGCCGTGCGCTCGAAGGGTTCTCAGGAACTGATGCTCAAAGCGGTCGATATCGCGGCGGTCGAAGGCTGCCAGAATCCGAGGTTCGGGAGTCGACTCCGGGTGGGTGAGGGGTGTCTGGCCTTCCGCTATCTCCCGCAGATGAGTGGCCTGAGCCGCAGCGCTGTAGCGGATCTCGATATGGTTATGCCCCAGGTCCAAACAGGCACACCAGCACTCGCACAACTCGTCAGTGGCACGAAAGTTCAACCGCTCCAGCACACTCCGACGAAACAGCGTGGCCCCCATCGCCACATGCCCCTCGCGATCGGGACGGTGGCGATCGTTCGAGTAATCGGCGGCGATGGCCCCGAGTCGGTCGGACTGCCGGAACTCAGACAAGAGCGTGGCCATGCAATCGGGGTGGAGCCGCACGTCATCGTCGACAAACATCACCCAGGGCGCGCCCCCGAGATGCTTGGCGGTGTTGCGGGCGCGGGCAATCGTCTCCCAGCGGTTCATGTCCTGGGGATGGGGAGTGCCCACGTGCAGATACAACGTGACCTGGACCATCCGTTGATCGCGGATGGCTTGAAGCACTTCGTGGCACGGAGGTTGGCCGGGACGATGCAGTACGATCACATCCACGGCGCTGGGGGCGGCCTGGATCATGACTTCGAGTCATCCGAGGGATACGGGCAGGGGGCAATGATGCTGCACGACCGGATTCGCACGAGGGGAACCTGTTTAATGGGTGTCTGCGGGGGACTCGCACTCAAACTACAGGCGGTCATGAGCTTCGCACCCGGTGAAAAGGGCAGAGGCGCAGTGAGGCTGCAAGCGGTTCTCGGGCGAGGTCGACAATGCTCGGGGGCGCTGCTGAGGCTGCACGCTTCACTTCTGGGGAACGGCAGGGGATGAGCTGGCGGCAGATTCGCCCCGGGCCAGGCGTTGTAGTGGTTGTGCGACGGATCACACGGCAGCGGCGGGTAATACTGAACGCTTTCCGCAGCTGTCATGCCAGCGGTCACGTTGAGGCTGCTGGATTCGCCCTCGGCGACGAAGACGATGCCGTAGAGCGGGGCGATCCGATCCTGAAGATGGAACTGAAGCCCCTGGGCGATTTCGCCTTCCAGAAGCCATTGGCCATCCGCGTAGTCGACCTGCTGCGGATCGCGAGGCAGGAACACCGCACGCACGGAGCAGGCCAGAACCTGTCGCGTCATCGTGACTCGCGAGGAGGGCGTCTCGGTGACGGTCAGTATGTCGGCTGGCTTGCCGCAGAGAACGGGTAGCACCTCCGAACGCAGTTCCAAGCGACCGACTTGAGGAAAGGTGGCCGGGAACGTGACCGTTCCCGCCAACAACATTTGTCGATACTCGCTCCGCTGTAACATCAGATGGCCTCTCTCTGAGAATTCAAGTGTTCCAGACTCTAGGATCACCGTTCTGTGTCCCGTCACACAGCGGCGCTATCCCCCGCCTGCACAAGGATTGTGGCACGTTAAACCACGCCGATTAGGATATGCAATTCCCAAGTCCCCTCAAAATGACATTTAATCGCGAATCGTGCGGGCGATCCGAAAAGACAAATAAACCCGAGCCATTTGGGCCTCATGATCGTTGCGGTGGGCCGCTCGGGCGTCGAGGGGCTGGAACAGGTGGGCTGCTCCGCGTGTCCCGATGCGGTCCCAGGCCCCGATACTCTGGCTTTGATCGCCCGGATCTGGCTCGACTCCAGCCGATGGCCACGGAAGTGAGACGTGTGGACCGTGGCACCATTCCATCCCATTGCCAAACATGTCGAACAGCCCGTAGTCGTTGGGCAATCGGGTTCCGACGGGATGACTGCGATACCCCGAGTTCTGAGCGGTCCAGGCATAGTGGTCGAGCAGTTCCGGCGCGTAGCCAAAGTGCCGGCCCGCCTCGTAGCCCCCGCGAGCCCCGAACTCCCACTCCGCTTCCGTCGGCAGGCGATACCCCGTCCGGTTCAGGCAATCGGCCTCCAGCTTCACTCCTGAGACAATCTGGTCGATGGCGGGGTAGCACATCTCCGACTCGTGAACGCCCTCCCGCTCACTCAGCCAGCGGCAGTAGCGGGCGGCATCGAACCAGTTGATGTTGATGATCGGACAATCGGGGTGGGGACTGTAGTCTTCGGGAGGAGCCGCGTCCTCGCGAAACCGGAGATACTCCTGCACCGTCACCTCGTGGGTGGAGATCGCAAACCGGTGCTTCAGTTGCATCGGATAACGTCTCTCCTCGCGTCCATCACGTCCAGGCTCGTTGGCCAGCGATCCGATCCAATGCACGGCAGGCGGGGTCAGAATCACCATCCGCTGCTTCTCGACGGTCATTAACTCATTCGCCGTGGTCGGCGCGGACCACGGAGGGACGGGGAGATTCCACGTCCGGTACAAGGCCATGATGGCAGATCGCAGACCCGCGTCCTCGATCACCCCCAGGCTTTCTGCCTCGTTTTCCATCAACCATTTCTGGGCGAGTTCCGTCACTGGCCCCGGACGATAGAGGAACAGGGCCTGGGCCGCCGCACGCCTCAACACGGGCTCGTCCGCCGTTCCCAGTTGTTCCGCCAGCCACAGCGGAGACACTTCGTAGCGACTGAATCCATCCACAACGCTGGCTCGCTGTTCCGCGTCCGTGGGGCTCGACAGCGCCTCCAGAACGGGAGCGTGGTCACCCAACTCTTGGAGGGCCAGAATCAACCGCGTCTGCTGGCGGATCGACTGCGAGCGCGTGACCAGGTTTTCCAAGGGTCGCCACCACGTCGAACAATACAGCGGAGTGTCGTCACCGGCGGTCTGTGTCGCGTGAATCGCGAACGGCCGAAATCCGTTCGCCTCCACTGCGGCGCAGGCCCGGCGGTGGTCCTCCAGCGATTGATAGGGGAGCCACTGGGACTCCAGCGGCAAACCGTCCCACCACAGTACCATCAGCCCCCGATCCGGGTCTTCCGGGGTTCGCACACTGAGCCGGCTGTGCATCAACAGAGCGGCCGGGCTCCACTGGCGGGTCTTTTCGAACCACTCGCTGGACAGGTTCCAATCATCCTTGGCCTCGACGCCCTCCTTCATCTTCCAGCGGACCGAGCTGTGTGCTGCCTGCTGATTCCGATTCATAGTGAGGATGTTGGATCGCGGGATGAAGCCGCGATCGACGAATGTCTGCCAGCCCTCCGCTTGATGGACCGCACCCGGCACAGCGACATACATCCCGCTCTCTTCGACGACCGGCATGGGAGGCGTCGTCGTCCAGACGCAGGCGAACACGGCTGTCTCGTGGCCATCGAGAGAGTAGGCCACGAGGTCGTCGGCGAAATACGTCTTCGCCTCGTTGTCCGCCTGCAACTGCTTCAGCTCTTCCGCCGTCGACTGAAGCGTATAGACCGACTGCCGACCGTCCCGCTTCCAGGTCGCCATGCACAGCCGCTGGCCTCCGACGAGATACGGGCACAGCGAGGCCACGCGATAGCCGAACGGAGCGAGGCTCGCCGTCAGCGACTCGAACGCGGTCGTGTCGAGTCGCTGGGCCAGCACGAACGTTTCAGTCGACAGGCCTCCCGCGTCCTGGATCTGCTGCACCAGTGAGGGGTTGTCAGCAAGCCTGGCCTGCGTGGTGTTGTTAGCCTGTGAATCATGATTCCACCAGTCGACTCCATCAGCATCCGGCAGCCAATACTGGTCAGGCGTCTTCGGCGTTCGGTGGGGCTCCAGCGTATCGAGTAGCACCTTCCGTCCCCGGGCATCTTTCCGCAGTGCCTCGACAAAGACCCGATAACCCGTCGGCCCCGACTGGGACAACCGCTCCGCCAACAGTTCGGGCCGCTGGGCGGCATAGCGTGCGAGCAGGTTGGCCGAGTTCAACGCGGCACTGCTGGTCTCGGTCGCGATCCCTTCATAAGTCTGGATCAGGACCGGGACGAGCGACTCGCCAATCGGTTCGAATCCGTCCATCCATGAGTTCATGAAGAGTGGATTCTCGCCCACCAGCCACTGCACGACTCGTTCCGGACGCTCCCGCAGCAACGGCTGCGTCGGTGGATGCTGAGCCAGCAGGCAGGCCAGCCGCAACTCGTGCGCGGGATCGCCGGACTTCGACTGCCACAAGGATCGAACCTGGTCGACATCGACCAGTTCCGGCAGTGGTGCGGACTGACTGAACTGCACCACCTCGCGGGCCGGGGCCTCGAACAGGTATTCCAGCAGCAGTTCTCGGGCCGTGGGTTCGGTCGGCGACAGAACCAGCGCGGCGCGGACCCGCTGGCTCATCGGCAACGTCGCATCGACGAGATGTGACCGCAGCGACTCCAGGATGCTCGGATCTCCCTGCCGCAGAGCTTGGGCTTGGGCGATGGCCTCGGGCCAGGTCGCCACGAGCTGGCGTTCGATTTGGGACTGCACCCGTTGTTGCTCTTGCAGCCGGAGGTTCCATTGCCAGCCGAAGATCCCGATCACCAGCACGGCCACTGTCAGCAAGGCCCACTTGCCCCCCTGGCGGAGGTGCAGGGCGCGGGCCGCCGTCATCATGCGAGTCTGCGGCTCGTTCCAACTCGCGGGCGAAAGTCGGTAGCGAATCATCAAATACTCGAGCAGGCTCGGCAGCGAATGATGGGTGGGACGAGCACGGTACAAATCAGTAAAGGTTTCCAGCTTCACTTGGGCCTGCCCGACTTTGGAACCCAACTGCCGCAGTTCCAGCCAGCGCCGAATCGCGGCAATCAGAAAGTCGTGCGTCAACTGATAGCCTGTCTCAGACACAGCAGGTGGCTCCAATCCGGAATGAGGCAAGTCGTCCGATTGGCCTCGGTCGGTCGGAGTGATCAGATGCAACTCCGAATCGAGCATCCGCATCAGTTCGCGAAAGGCGACCGCGTCCTTGTACCCCGACGCCTCCTGCAATTCACGCTCACTCCGCTTCGCCCCCTTGATCTTGGCTCCCGGTTCCGGCAACAGGCAGCGGAGCACGCGCTGGGCTCCTTCGGTGTGCCTCCGATGACGCCGTTGAGAGGTCTCCAGATCGAAGGTCTGCTCCAGGAAATGCAGCCCCAGTCCCGCACCCCCATCCTCCCTCAGCAGCGACACGTCGCCCCAGTCGCGGTGCTTCATCATCTCCGCCAGCAGCGCGAGCTGAACGCAGATCACCCGTTCATCGGTGGCCAGGGAGTCGACCGCCTCGTTCAGAAACTGGTTCCGGTTGGGCAACCGCAGTTTCTCTTCGCTGGGCAAGCGTCCAAAGGCGACACCAAACAGAGCCAGCACATGTCGCGCATGCCGTTTGTCGAACAGATCCACCGCCAGGGCGTTTTGGCTCTCCGAGATGCTCAGGTCCAGGGCCTGCATCAGTCGTGTGATTCCCATCCAGAAGTCGTCCCGCACCATCAGCACGACTTGCAGATGGATCCCGTCGCACTGACGCAACGCCTGTGTCAACAGGGAGGTTTCTAGCGTCGAAGAATGGATGAACAGCCACTGCTCGAACTGGTCGATACAGATCACCACCTTGCGAGAAGAGTTCCGGCGGAGCCACTTGAATGCCGCCAACAGCTCCTCGCCCGCTCCGTCTTCGGAGTCGGACTTCTGCGGACGGGGCGGGAGGTCCACCACACTGCAGATCGCGTCCAGGATCGCGCGCTCGCTGTTCATGGCGCTGGCTTCGACGTAGATCGGAATCAAGTCCCTGGACAGCCGAGGCAGCAGTCCCGCCCGAATCATGGAGGTCTTGCCACACCCGCTGGGGCCATGCACCACGCCCACATTGAACGCTTCCTGGGCATGCGTGCTTTCCAGTCTCGTCTTCCAGAACCGAATCGAGTCGGGCAATCCGTCCCGGTCATACGGCCCCGGCAACAGCCGCAGATAGAAGTCAGCATCTCCGGACTCAAACGGTCGCAGCCCCTTCGGAACGATTGGGGAAGCGTGAGTCTGGGAGTCGGGACTCCCAATGACGGTGGGCACCCCGGGGGTGGAGCGAGTCGACGCGGGCTGGGAACCCGCATTGGACAGAATCCGCGTGGGCAGCTTCGAATCGTCGACCTGTCCGCCGTTAGATTTGATGAAGTCATACAAGTCGAACGCGAAGTCACCCGCCTTCTGATACCGCTTCTTGAACGACTCCGCTAAGGACCGCAGGCAGATACGAGCCAATTCCTTCGGAATCGCCGGATTCCGATGACAAGGGTGTTCCGGCTCCGTCGCTGCCAGAGTTCCCTGACGATAATCGACCCCGTCAAATGGTCGGCAACCCACCAGCAGTTGATACAGCACCACCCCGAGCGAGAACACGTCGGACCGTCCATCGACGAGGTGTCCTTCGCCCCGTGCCTGTTCTGGACTCATGTAGGCGGGCGTGCCCGCATACGCGTTTTTGCTGTCGGGATCGTATTCCCGAGCGGCCAGTCCGAAGTCGGCCAAGTAAGGTTGCCCCTCGCGATCGACCAGAATGTTACCGGGCTTCACATCCCGGTGAACCATATGGTTGTCGTGAGCGAAGGCCAGTGCCTCTGCGATTTTTGCAATGATGACAGCGAGCTGCACATAAGTGGGACGATGCTTCTGATGCCAGACTCCCAGTGTGAAACCGTCGATGTAGTTCGTGACGATAAAAAAGGGGACTTCCGGTGTCCCGCGGGCCTGGTACACCTCCAGAATATTGGGATGGCGAAGTTTCGCGACGGCGCGGGCTTCGCGGAGAGACGCCGATGTGTCGCCGGTATTGTCGTGGCGAATCTTGATCGCCACTTCGCGCTGTAAGATGGTATCGAAGGCCAAGTAGACCTCCCCATACCCCCCCTGGCCCAGTTTCTGGTGGATCGTAAATTCGGCAATCTGAGTGTATTTCGGTGGGGGAACCAACACCTCCCCGGCAGGCCCCAGCATGTCGGCCCCGGAGTCAAAGGCAGCCCCCTCCGCTTCATTTCTGGGAGTGGTCGACGAGGGATCGTCATCATTCGCTTCGGCGTTCACTCGTCCAGTCCGCCTTTGCCATCAGTGAAAGAACTTAGCAGTGCATTCTGATTAGACCGTTTCAGCGGGGGCCACGCAATCATGGGTTCAGAGGCCTGCGGGTCACCTGCTTGAGTCCCAGCACCCATCACTTGCGGGATGCCGGAATGCTTCGACAATTTGAAGACCGTGACGGACGGGTTCAGTGACTGGGTATCGAGGATCACCAATGCGAGGTCACTTCACGTTGGAGTTTTGGTTCATCCGACTATTTATGGGGGAGAGTCACATGGCCACTCCGCGATTGTCGCGACGAATCGGCACTTCGAATCATCAACCCCAAAGGGGTTTCGCCGCATAGCCCAGGGTTGCCCGCGCCCAGCGGGCTACCCTGGGACAACGATCTAATCGGTCCCCAACCCCAACGGGGTTGCGTCTATTTCATGAGTCCACCGCCTCGGTTTCTGGCACGTCCGTCGACGAAACCCCGTTGGGGTTGAAACCTCCCGACCGCGCGCAACCCAGGGTAGGCTCCTTCGTCGCCAACCCTGGGCTACGTGACGAAACCCCATTGGGGTTTAGAGCGGCAACCAGTGGCTACGCTCTCCGATATTGCAATTCTTCCCCTAAATAGTCGGATGAACCAGTGATTGCTCGAATCCCTTTCAGGCGGTCCGCTTGCGAGTCACTCGAATCGAGGTTAGAAGAAACGCCATGTGCGGTCGTCCAGTCATGTCTCGTTCATCGAACCAGGGGAAGTCATGAGTCACCAACACGTCCCATCGCGGCGGCAGTTTCTGGGCACCGCGGTGGCTGCGGCTGCGGCCCCGTGGATCATTCCCTCGCATGTGCTGGGGCTCGGTGGAGCGGTGGCTCCCAGCGAGAAGATTACCTTGGGCGTGATCGGGATCGGCCCGCGCTGCACGTACGACCTGACCGCGATGCTGAAGCTGCCCGATGTGCAGTGCGTGGCGATTGCCGATGTCCAGGCGTCTCGCCGCGATGCCGGGAAGAAACTCGTCGACACCCACTACGGGAACGAAGACCTCAAGCTGTATCGCGACTTCCGTGAGATCCTCGACCGCAAGGACATCGACGCCGTCCTCGTGGCCACCGGCGACCGCTGGCACGCCGCTGCCTCCATGCTGGCAGCGATGGCGGGTAAGGATGTCTATAGCGAGAAGCCCTGCGGCCTGACCATCGAACTCTGCCAGCAACTCGCCGAGACCATGAAGTCCACCGGCCGCATCTTCCAGGCGGGCACCCAGCGCCGCAGCGTCCCCAACTTCCAGCAGGCCGTCCAACTCGCCCAGACCGGGAAGCTCGGCAAGCTGCAAACACTGTATGCCTCAGTCTACATCCCGACCCTCGACAACAGTTGGCTCCCCGGCGAGCCGACGCCACCGAAGGAGGTCGTCGATTGGAACATGTGGCTGGGGCCAGCTCCGTGGCGTCCCTACAACAGCCAGTACGTGGCGGGGAAGTGGCGGGGGTATTACGACTTTGACTCGGGGGCGCGGCTGCTCGACTGGGGGGCGCATACGGTCGACCTGTGCCAGTGGGCCAACGACTCGGACCACTCCGCTCCGATCTCGTATGAGCCGTACGAGACGGGGATTAACTGCCAGTACGAGAACGGCGTGAAGCTGGTGCTCGACTTCCTCCCGATGCCGTTTGGCGATCGAGGTCCGAACTGGAACACGAAGCTCGGCACCTGCCCGGTACGGTTCGTGGGGAGTGAGGGGTCGATCGAGACCGGCGACAGCGGCGGAACCGATGTCTCCACCGAGGCCCTCAAGAAGGAGTTGCAGGACTCCGCAGGCAAGGTCATCGGCCTGGATGTCGGAGCCCACGCCCGGAACTTCTTCGACAGCATCAAGTCGCGGAAACCGACCGTGGCCAACGCCGAAGTCATGCGGAACTCGCACGTCGCCTGCCACGCGGCTGCCATGGCCTGGATGCTCAAACGCAAGCTGAACTTCGACCCCGTGAAGCAGGAGTTTATCGGCGACGATGAAGCCAACGGCCTGCGCTCCCGTCCCGCGCGGACGTGGAGTGAGTAAAGCGGCATCAAAGAGTGTCGTCTTTCGCTCCGTGAAAGGCGACACTCACAAGTGCGAGCTCCTTACCGCGTATACGTACTCAGCGGAGGCCGCAGCACCACGCGCGGTGTGAGCGTCCGCCGGGCGTTATCAAAGTCCCCCAAGGCGATCATCATGCCGTCCGGGTCGCACAGCACCACCTCGCGAGTCTCGAATACCAGCTCTGGACGGGCCGGGATCTCGTTCCCGTTCTCGACTCGCGGAATCTCTTCGACGGTCAGCTGGATGAGCGGGCGACCGGGGACGGCCAGCTTCGGGCAGAGGAGTTGCTCGGCGATCGTTCGTCGTTGGACCTCCGAGGGAGCAATCGCCGCCTCGACCGTAAACTCCCCAATCCGCGTCCGGCACAGGCTCGACATCACCGCCCCCGATCCGCACGCAACTGCGATGTCGCGACCGATCGACCGGATGTAGGTGCCGGTCCCGCACTCGATCTCCAGCGTGAAGGCGTCGCCGACATGCTCGATGAGGGCGATGCGGTGGACCTCGACCTCGCGCTCGGGCACCTCGACCGGTTTCCCCTTGCGAGCCTTGCGATAGGCCCGCTGCCCGTTGACTTTCACCGCGCTGTACGTCGGCGGGAACTGGTTAACGGTCCCGATGAAATTCGGCAGGACCGCCCGCAATTGTTCCGTGGAGACGACGGGCGCAGCGGCAATGACCTCCACATCGGTGTCGATGTCATCCGAGTCGCTACGCCTCCCGAGCAGGAACGTCGCGACATAGGTCTTCGGCAGCTCATGCAGAAACGGCACCAACCGCGTCGCATGCCCCAAGCAAACGACCAGCACCCCCGTGGCCAGCGGATCAAGCGTCCCGGCATGGCCAATCTTAACCTTGCGAGCCTGCTGCTCAATCCAGTTGATCACATCCCGCGAGGTCCACGAGGCAGGCTTGTTGATGTTCAGGAGGCCGTACATGGATCTCGTGAAGAGGGGGGCTGGCTCGGGGGAGATGACGACGCATCATAGAGTGTCGTCCTCAGCTACGCGAAAGTACGGCCGTTCGCAGGGTGAAACACGGGGTGGCTTTCACTTATGTATGCCGTTTTGCCTCAATCTCGGGACCTTCCTCCGAAATGTTGGCTCATCCGACTATTTGGGGGGGTGGCCGTAAACCGGTGGGATTTTTCAAGGCATGATTCCGATGTCCAACAGTTGCATACAGATACAGCAATCTGTT
>JAYTWO010000539.1:0-3185 GCA_043743415.1 Planctomycetota bacterium | reverse complement strand
CGCCCCACCGGCCATCCCCGCTGAGTGGGAATCGCGAGTCCGCAACCCGATCGACCGCTTTATCCTGGCCAAGGTGCAAGAACAGAAACTCACTCCCTCGGACCCTGCCGAGCCGCGACTGCTGGTCCGGCGACTGGCGTTCAACCTGACCGGGTTGCCGCCGTCTCCCGAAGACGTGGCCGCGTTTGTGAAGTCGCCGACACCGGAGATGTATGACCAACTGCTGTCGAAGTATCTCGACTCGCCGCAGTACGGCGAACGCTGGGCCCGGCACTGGCTGGACCTCGCCCGGTATGGCGAAAGCCAGGGGTTCGAGCGCGACAAGCTGCGGACCAATTCGTGGCCGTATCGCGATTGGGTGATTCGGTCGCTGAATGAAGACTTGCCGTATGACCAGTTCGCGAGGATGCAGATCGCGGGCGACCTGTTGAAACCGGATGACGCGGACGGGATCATTGCGACCGGGTTTCTCGTGGCCGCTCCGTACGATGAGGTCGGGCACACGCAGCAGAGCCTTGCCATGCGGGCGGTCGTGCGGCAGGACGAACTGGAGGACATTGTCGGCACCGTGGGGCAGACATTCTTGGGACTGACCGTGAACTGTGCCCGCTGCCATGACCACAAGTTCGACCCGATCTCGCAGGTCGAGTATTACCAGTTGGCGGCCTGCCTCGACGGCGTGCGGCATGGCGAGCGGAAGTACACGACCGCTGCGTTGCGGACAGAACTGACTCAGACTGAGGCTCGACAGAAAGCGGTCGACGAGGAACTGACCGCGATCGAGACTCCCGCGAGGGAGAATATCCTGAAGAGCCGCGCCACCGGGAACCGCCCACCTGCGCCGCAGCCGATTGCCCGTTGGGACTTTGCGACCGACCTCAAGGATCAGCTCGGCAGCCTGCACGGTGAGCCTCGGAAGGGGGCTGAGGTCCGCGAGGGCCGTCTGATCGTTGATGGCCAGACGGGGTTCGTGACCTCGGCCTCGATCCCGGTGCGGCTGAAGGCCAAGACCCTCGAAGCCTGGGTGCAACTGGCGATCTTGCAGCAGGCGGGCGGCGGAGTCATTGGCGTCCAGACCAAGGACGGAGTGCGTTTCGACTCGATCGTCTTCGCTGAGCGCGAGCCAAACCGCTGGATGGCGGGGAGCGAGGGGTACTCCCGCTACAAGAGTTTCAGTGGCTCCGAAGAGACCGAAGCTGCCACTCGCCCGGTGCATGTGGCCATCGTCTACGCCGAGGACGGCACGATTACCGCCTACCGCGATGGCCAACCGTATGGCCAGCCGTATGACAGCGGCGAAGCGGCGACCTTCGAACCCGGCACCGCCCAGATAGTCTTCGGGATGCGGCATGGGACCGAAGCGGGCGGGGGCCGACTGCTGGCGGGGAGTATCGAGACTGCTCAGCTCTACGACCGGGCGTTGACCTCCGAAGAGGTCGCCGCCTCCGCCGGTCGCATCGACTTCGTCACGCTGGCCGAACTGGTGGTCTCGCTCACTGAGACCGACCGCACTCGCCGCGAACAACTGCTCACCGAGCGAACTCAACTCAGTGAGCGGGCGAAACAACTGAGGGACAACTCCGTCTACGCCTGCACCCCCAAGCCGCCAGAAGTCACCCGGCTGCTCTTGCGAGGCAATCCCGGCACACCCGGCGACCCGGTGGCCCCCAAGGCATTGACCGCTGTCTCGACGCAGTCACCGGACTTCGGCCTAGCCCCCGATGCGCCCGATCAGCCGCGCCGCGCGGCTCTGGCGAACTGGATCGCCTCGAAGGACAACCCGCTCTTCGCCCGTGTGATCGTCAACCGGGTGTGGCAGCATCACTTCGGAACTGGACTGGTCGATTCGCCGAACGACTTTGGCTTCAACGGCGGACGACCGACGCATCCAGAACTGTTGGAGTCCCTCGCCAGTGGGTTCATCGAGAACGGGTGGAGCCTCAAGCAGCTGCACCGGTTGATCCTCACTTCGAGTACGTGGCAGCAGTCGAGCGTCCGTCGAGCCGAGTGTGCCACAGCCGACGCCGAGAACCGCTGGCTGTGGCGCGTGACGCCGCATCGCCTCGAAGCGGAGACGGTCCGCGACGCGATGCTGTCGGTCTCGGGGCAGCTGAACCCTCAATTCGGCGGGCCACCGTACCAGGACTTCCGCACGTTCAACTTCAACTCGCAGTTCTTCGAGATGCTCGATCCCGAGACCCCGGATGCCCATCGCCGCACGATCTACCGCACCTGGATCCGGTCGGGCCGCAGCTCACTGCTGGACGCCCTCGACTGCCCCGATCCCAGCACCACTGCCCCCCGCCGAGCTGTGACGACAACACCGGTGCAGTCGCTTGCGCTGCTCAACAACTCGTTCGTGCTGCGGATGGCGGAGGCGACCGCGAAGCGCCTCGAAGCCGAGGAACCCACGAGCACAGTCGCCCGGATCGACCGCCTGTTTCAACTGGCATACGGGCGGCATTTGCTCGACGCCGAGAAGACTCCGCTGGTCGAGTTCGCTGACAAGCACGGCCTATCCGCACTCTGCCGGGTGGTGTTCAATAGCAATGAATTCGTGTACATCGAGTAGGTGACTGGATTCGGGGCAGACATACATTGACAGGCTAGGCATTCCCGTTTACCATAATACATAGACACGCGAGGCACTCTGATGGCATTGGACACACGACTCATTACCGGGGCAGTTGAGACCCTTCTGCTGGAGGTGCTCTCCACCGGTCCCAGTTATGGCTACGAGATTACGCAGACGGTTCTCGAACGGTCCGGCGGACGGTTCGACCTCAAAGAGGGGAGCCTGTACCCCGCACTGCACCGGCTGGAGCGGGATGCCCTGCTCGCCTCGTATTGGGAAGAGCACGACGGCCGCCGCCGCAAGTACTACAAACTCACAGCTGCGGGGAAGAAGTCACTGCAAGGCCGCCGCCTGGAATGGGAGGCGTTTGCCGCCGGGGTGAATGGCGTGCTGGGTCTCAACCCGTGAGCGGTGTAGCGAGCGGCAGATGTCAGTCTGTCGTGAAACACGCCAGAACATCAAAACATCACACATTCCCATCTCGACCAGTCAGAGTTTTGTCGTACCCACATTCACGACAGACTCACCGGCCTGTTGTTTTTCTGGTGGGGTTGTTGATCGTTTGTAGTTTTCCCCCAACCCCGGCGCGTGAGGGGGCCGGGGGGGTGGG
>JAYTWO010000538.1:0-4540 GCA_043743415.1 Planctomycetota bacterium | reverse complement strand
ACAAACCCACCCCCACCCCCCCGGCCCCCTCACGCGCCGGGGTTGGGGGAAAACTACAAACGATCAACAACCCCACCAGAAAAACAACAGGCCGGTCAGCCCTCCGAGTCACTTGGACGTGTGATGCACGACAACGGGCGTCTTACTCGGAGGGCTGACGCCCACCGCTCGCCCTCTCACGGGTTGATCGCGAAACTGCTATAGTTCGTCGCCACGCACCTGGCCCGTATCACATCTCCGCCCCGGCAATGTCCTCTGCGTCCGACATCTACGATTCTGAGTCTGCGGCGATTTACAATCGCTCGTTCTGGCTGGCTTACGCGGCCAATATGTCGCTGGTGGCCGCCAATACGCTGACATTTCGGTTTGCCGAGTTCGTCGATCTGCTCAAGGGGACCAAGTCCGACACGGGGCTGATCATCGGGATCGCACTGGCGGGGTCGCTGATCTCGCGCATCTGGCTGGGGCAGGCGATCGACCGGTTTGGGGTGCGGAAGCTGTGGATGCTGGGCACAGCTCTGTTCCTGATCGGGTGTTTGGGGCTGTGGGGGACGCGGGATTTGGGGCCGCAGATTTACCTGGCGCGGACGGCGTATGCGATCGGGATCTCGGTGATGTTCGTGTGCTCGAACCTGCACATCCAGTTGCGTGTGCCTCCTCACCGGCGGACCGAGGCGATTGGGAGTCTGGGGTCGAGCGGGTTTGTGGGCATGATCGTCGGTGCCCAATTGGGGGACTGGATGTTCTCCCACGCGCAGGGGATGGACCGGTTCACGACACTGTTTGGAGCGACGATCGCGTTTGGGCTGTTATATCTGGTGTTCGTGCTGACCCTGACCCATCGCGACAGCCATGTGACGCCCGAGGTCACGCCGCACGCTCATGTGTTACTACGGCGGTACTGGCCGGGGGCGGTGGTCCTCGTGGCGCTGATGATGGGGCTGGGGTTCTCGGTGACGATGGTGTTCCTCACCCGGCTGGCGACGGAGCGGCACCTGGCGGGGGTCAAGGTGTTCTTCACTGGGTATGCGGTGGCAGCGTTCTCGGTGCGGCTACTGACGCGCACGTTGAGCCGGTCGTGGGGTCGGCGCGTACTCATTCTGCTGGGGCTGACCGGGCATGCGATCGGTCATCTGTGGCTGATTGAGGTGCAGTCGGAGTGGCAGTTCATCGGCCCCTCGCTGTGCATCGGGTTTGGGCACGCGCTGCTGTTCCCATGCGTGGTGTCGCTGGGAGCTGAGACATTTCCGGAGCAGTATCGCGGGACCGGGACCACGATGATTCTGGCCTTTGCCGACTTGGGGATGGCGTTGACTTCGCCGGTGTTGGGGCGGCTCTTGGACCTGTGGGGGTTCACGGTGATGCTGAGCGTGACCTCGGGGACGCTCCTGGCGTCGGTGGGTCTGTATGCCCTGTTCAGCTTGGGGCACAAGGATGTCGATCTGCATTACGGAGAGCAACAGCGCGGGGAGTAGACCGTCACCACGTTCGCCTTCAGGCGGATGCCTATTTCAATACAGCCGGAGGCACCGAGTCCGAGTGACTCGAAGGCGTGCCGTTGGCGGTCGCCTGCGGTTGCCAAACGGGGCGGTGGGAAGCGGCCTGCCGTCGGGCGGCATCCTCGGCGATGGCAGCAATATCTCCCCCGAATCGGTCCGAGATTTCTCGACGGATACGATGGATTTCTTCGATCGGGGATTCAGTCTTCGAGTTCTGGATCATTGCCAAGCATCTCTTCAGGGGTGCAAATCACCGGAATGGGAATGCCCATGTCTGTCAGAACACGATGAATGCGGGGCAGTGTCTTTGCATTCGCAATGTGCTTGCAGTTCCATGTCAGCAGGTATTCTATCCGATGATGAGCCACGCAAGCGATGTGCAATGCGTCCACCTGGGCTTTCAAGGGCAAGATTGCTCGGGACATGATCTCGTTCGCAATTTGGAGAATCCCCGGCGCGTTCGGGAGTACCGGAATCTCATCCAATGCAAGCAAGCGATCGGCTGCGAGAGTCCGGTCTCCTGCCGAGACCTCATCAATGACATATTGCGATACGACCAGTTCGAATTTCGAACGTTCTTTGTTCCACCACTGGTGTGTCAGGAGTTGCCTCGCAGCAGTGACAACATGCGAACTCGGATTCTGCCGCAGGTAGCTGACGATCGAGGTTTCGATGTAAACGGTACTCATCGCGACATTCAAATCGGGGAGGGAACCCGTGATGGAGCGAACCTTTCGACCGACACCGGGGATGACTGGCTGCGGCAGCGTTGGTACCAAGTCGCCCACCTTCTGGCGAAGGTCGCTACGCCGTGACCCACAGCCGAGTCACACCGCCTTGGCCTGCGGAGGCATGTCTACCCGCGCGAACTTGCCGATCTCGCGCACCGCTTGCCGCAGGCGGTTCGAGTTCTCGACGATGGCCAGGCGCAGATAGCCTTCGCCCTCATCGCCGAAGCCCGCGCCGGGACTGACGGCCACGCCCGCTGCGTCGAGCAGCTTCATCGAGAAGTCGATCGACCCCATGTTCGCAAACTGGTCGGGGATCTTGGCCCACACAAACATCCCGGCCTTGGGCTTCTCGACGTTCCAGCCGATTCGGTTGAGGCCGTCACACAGCACATCGCGGCGGCCCTGATACTCCTTGGCAATGGCAGTCACAGCGTCGTCGCAGTGCCGCATGGCGATGATCGCAGCGATCTGGATCGCCTGGAAAATCCCGTAGTCGAAGTACCCCTTGATCGTATGCACCGCGCGGACCATCTCGGCATTGCCGCAGCAGAACCCGATTCGCCAGCCCGCCATGCTGTAGCTCTTGCTCATCGTCGTGAACTCGACGCCGACATCGAGCGCTCCCGGCGAGGCCAGGAAACTCGGTGCCTTGTAACCGTCGTAGCAGATGTCGGCATATGCGAAGTCGCTGATGACCAGGAAGCCATACTTCTTGGCCAGCTTGACGAGGTCGTCCCAGAACCCCTGCTCGATCACCGTCGACGACGGGTTGTGCGGGAAGTTGGCGATCACCAGCTTCGGTCGCGGGTACAGATGCTCGCACGTGTAGGCCACGTTCGAGAGGAACGCCTCGGGGTTCCGCACGTCGAGATGAATCACATTCCCACCGGCCAGAATCACCGCATACGTGTGAATCGGGAAGGTCGGCGATGGCGAGATGGCCGTATCCCCCGGCCCCATCAGGGCCAGACACATGTGGCTGAACCCCTCCTTGGAGCCGATGGTGGCGATGACCTGCTTCTCGTGATCCAGCTTCACGCCGTACTTGCGGTCGTAGCGGATCGCCACTTCTTTACGAAGGTTCCCGATCCCGTTCGCCACGGAGTAGCGGTGGTTCTTGGGATCGGCCAGTGCCTCGGCCAACTTGTCCTGGATAATCTGCTCGGGCGGGTCGGTGGGATTCCCCATACCGAGGTCGATCACGTCGATCCCGGCCTTCCGCTTCTCGTATTTCACCTTGTTGATCTTGGCGAACAGATACGGCGGAAGCCGCCGCATCCGCTCCGCGACCGGGATCGAAAAGGGGTTGTCGGCAAACGGGATTTCAGATTCGTTACGCATGACCAGAGCCTGGGGATCGGGGCGAATTCGTTGGAAACTGAGGCCAAGACACGACTTGGCCAAGAACGGTTCGCCTCCGAGCGGAGAATTGTAGGCAATCCCCCGTTGGCAATCGAGATCGGTCACACCGGTTCTGCCTCTTCAGTCCAGAGTGCCGATTTTGCCGGGTTTGAGACAAAAGACGACCTCACCCATGCCGACTCGATTGCCCCTCGTGGAAGGGGCAGGTACTCTCGGAATCTCGCCTTCCCATCTACGCTATGGCATCGCCCATGTCCCGTTTCGCCCTCCTCGTCGCTCGCTTCGCTTCCTCCGCCTGGGTCGGGGCGGCGGTGTTATTCGTCATCAATGGGGTGCAGCAGGCGACCTCGGGGAAGTTCGAGTCGATGACGACTGACCAGTTGGTGGTGCTCCGGTTTCCAGCTTATTACGTGATGGGGATCGTGCTGGTCGGGGCGGCGTGGATCGGTTCGGCGATCTCTGGGGAGCAGTTGTCCTTTCGTCGTCGCGGGTCGGTTCTCGGGTTGTTTGGGCTCGCATTGGTCGTGATGCTGTTCGACTATCTGGTGGTGTATCTCCCCTTGGCGGAGATGATCACTCCGCCGGGAAAGGCCCGCCCGCAGGGGTTTCAGACGCTGCACCAGTGGTCGAAGATCATTAACTCGATCGATGTGGGACTGGTGCTGCTGGGAGCTTTGTTATTGAACTGGCCACGCCGCGTGGGGCCTGCTTCCGATGTACCCCAGAAGTAAGACAGTCCCCATCGGCCCGTCCCACAGGGCGACAGCGAGCGGGGGACGTCACGGCCTGTTGCTTTAATCGCCAAACTTTTTACCATTCCGCCAGTTGTGGGACCAGCGGGGAGGGATGGGTGATGGATTATTGGGCGGGGGCTCCGGAGTCGCGGGGGCAGATGGTGTTGTTTGCGACGAAGTTGGATGAGGTGATTGCGGCGGACCATCCGGTGCG
>JAYTWO010000537.1:0-1602 GCA_043743415.1 Planctomycetota bacterium | reverse complement strand
CCTGGAAAGGCCGTCCTACGGGGGGCGACCCCTCGTCTCGCTGCATGAGCCACACAATCGGGTAACCGGCGGCGAGCAGTACCACTCCTCCCGCAACGGCCACGGAGAGCAACGTGAGCCAGCCATCGGGGTAGCCCTGGCGGTTCACGAACTCACAGTACACCCACAGCGCGGCCAGTGGGGCGAGGCAGGGGAAGATCGACCGTTGCAGCAGGTCGCGTTTCCGTACGGCCACTTGGCGACAGGCATACGGCAGGAAGACGAGCAGCTCGACAAAGACGAGCGGTATGAATGTGCCCCAGGCGACCCCCTCGATCCCCCACTTAAAAACGAGTGCCAGCGAGAGAGCGAGATTGACCACGGCCTCGGCGATGTCGATCAGCGAGGGGACACGGACATTCCCCATGCCCAGCATCGCCTTGCGCAACACGACCATGGGCAGGGCCACAATCTGGGCGGCGAGTAGAATCAGCAGTACGCGGTGGCTCTGCTCCAAACCGGTCCCGATCCAGGTGCGAATCAGCATCCCGCCAAAGTACACCGACCCGATGAAGAACCCGGCGACCAGCACGAAGGTCAACGCGACCATCCGCTCGACGACCTGGGCCAACTCGGTGTGCTTGCCTTGGGAGTGCAGTTGCCCGGCCTTGGGAAGAACAACTTCGCCAATGCGGGCGATCGGCTCCTGAATCATCTGGCAGATGCGGAGAGCGATGTAGTACGGCTCGACCTGATTCATGCCCAACGCGAAGCCGATCACGACGGTGTCGGTCAGATAGATCAATTGCTCGGCCATCAGTCCGACCGCGCTGTAGCCGCTAAAGGAGAGGCATTCTCGCAACGTCTCGCGGGAGACATGGGAGCGGCGCAATTGCAGCGTCGGCACCTGGCGATACGCCAGCGCGGCCATCAGCAGGTTCTCCAGAATCGTCACGCCGCAGAACAACAGCGACAACGTCGTCAACTCCGGTCGCAGCTTCAGACAGCCAACCGCCAGCGCAAATCGCAGGACACCCGATCCGACCTCGATCGACCGCTTGAGGCCCACCCGCTGCGTCCCAATCAGGATGCCGCCGAAGACGCTGCCGATCATTCCGATCGCGGTCGAGAGCCCGTTGATGAGGATCACTGTTTGGACTTCGCCGACCGATTGCTCGCCCCAGCGATCGATCCACGGAGCTGCGGCACACAGGCCACCGGCGAGGAGCAAAACCAATCCGGCCATGCAGGCATAGACGGTAAAGATGGTGCTGGTGACCTGGTTGAGTTCGGTCCATTCTTCCTTCGCGACATGCTTGGCCACATAGCGGCAGATCGTGGCTCCGAATCCCAGATAGAGCAGCCCGGTGTACCCGGACAGGGTGTTGATGAAGACCCACACTCCGTACGCGCCGGGAGCCAGTGTGTTCCGCACAAACGGCAACATGACGAAGCCGATCGCGACCATCACGAAATGGGCGACCCAGCTGGCGAGGATGTTGGAGCGGAGGGACATGGATGAAGGATGAAGGATGAAGGTCCAGAGGCGGGACTGACTTGTCACTTGTCACTTGTCACTTGTCACTTGTCACTTGTCACTTGTCACTTGTCACTTCCGACGAC
>JAYTWO010000536.1:0-17491 GCA_043743415.1 Planctomycetota bacterium | reverse complement strand
GGTGGTGACCTGGGTGATCCGTGGACCGTGACCAGCCTGTTCGACGATGAGTGTGGTGGAAACCACTTCACGGACAATGGCTATGTGATGGGCGGCTTTACGCAGTTTGGTTACCAGTCGGCTCCCGATGGGGCATTCGCTGGGAACGGGCCGTTTGTGAACCAGAAGGAATACAAGACGTTTGCCTTGAACCAGCAGTACTTCTACTTCGGCAAGGTGGCTGACGGTAGCGAGGGACTGGACTGGGGCTTCCGCGCGGACGCCATCTTCGGTCTGGACGGAAACGAAGGCCAGGCGTTCGGTAACGTCAATGCCGGACGCTACGACTACTTCAACGGTTGGAATCACGGGGCGTATGAATGGGCCCTGCCTCAGTTGTACGCCGAAGTGGCCTACGAGGATTTGTCGGTGAAGGTCGGTCACTTCTACACCCCGATCGGCTATGAAGTGATTCCTTCGAACGGGAACTTCTTCCTCAGCCGTCAATTGACCTTCTACAACAGCGAGCCATTCACCCACACCGGTGCATTGGCCACTTACAAGGTCAATGACAAGTTGACGGTTCAGGGTGGTTGGACCCTGGGTATGGATTCCGGATTCACTCGCTACAACCAAGCGAGCAGCTTCCTCGGCGGTGCGACGTACGCCATCGATGATGACACATCGCTGGTTTACGCAATGACCGCTGGCAACCTGGGCTGGAGAGGCGACGGTGCCATCAACAGTGCGGTCCTGACCCGCAAGTGGGGCGACAAGTGGAGCACGGTCCATCAGTTTGACGTACTCTCGACGAATGCCCCGGTCAATTTCAATGTCAACGCGTCCGGTGGTCCCTTCGTTCCAGGTGCTCCCGGTGCCGGTGTGGCTAAGAACTCGACGGGCTTGATCAACTACGCCTTCTACGACATCAACAGCAAGTTGAAGGCGGGAGCCCGTTACGAGTGGTACAAGGCCGACGGCACGTCGTACCAGACCCTCACCGGGGGTGTGAACATCAAGCCGACAGCGAATCTGATCATTCGCCCCGAAGTTCGCTACATGTTCTCTCCGGGGAACCGCCAGATCTACACCGGACCTGGCTATAGCGGACAGCTGTTCAATCAGACGCTCTTTGGGATCGACGCCATCCTGACGTACTAGTCCGCTGCTAGGCGAACTTCGAGTCGACATCAGACGAAAGCCCGGGGGTTGCAACCCCCGGGCTTTTTTCGTTGTTGCGTGGACACTCATGCCGCACGACGTTGCGGAGGGCGGGAGTCCCACTCGCGGCGGATGTGGTACAGCCCTTCGCGACAGGTGTCGTACAGCATGCTCAGCCGTCGCAACACCTGGGCCTCCTCACGGTGTGACTCGTCGGAGTATTCGCTGGCAATCAGGTAGCAGCGCTTGCCGGTCTCGGTGTAGTTGACCCAGCAGTCGGGCCGGTCGATCTGCTTCAGGCGGGGCAGCCCCTCGGGATAGACGCCGGTCCAGAACAGCGTGAAGTCGCCGATGTGGCGGTGGACCTCGCGCCGCGGTTCGGCCTCGCGAAACTCCGCCTCGCGGAGCATGTCGACCACTTGGTCGAGGCGGCGACCGACCTCATCGCGGATCGCGAACACGGCATCGATCCGCACGAACCGCACCAGCATGTCCGACAGATAGTCGATCAGCGGCGGATCGGCGATCCCGTACTCCACCTCAAAGGTCTGTTCCGCCAGACCCGAGAACCAGTTCTTCAATTGAGCATCACTCGTCAACACGGGAGCCATGACAGCCTCCTCGGTCAGCTGAGAATCGCGCCGCTGAGTCAGCGGTCGGGACTTGGAAGCCGCTGGCATATCGCGCCGCGGTCGAATCTCCAAGAGCAGTCTGGCCAATGGGATTGTTCGGGGGAGATGACCGGCAGAAAAGGGGGAATTGCGAGGGAACGTTGAGGGTTGAACCAGCTTCTGGCGATTGGCTCTCCTCTCTCGTCTCTCCACTCTCCACTACCCCGCCGTGGGGACGGGCACGTGGGATCGTCTCTCGGACGAAGGCACAGTCAGCACTTCGCCGGGTCTGGGGAAGAATGCCTTCAGCGACAGGAACGGCTTCTCGAAGAACTTCCACGATAGTGCCGAGGCACCCAGTGTTGCCAACAATGTGGCGGCGAATATCGCCAGCGGTTGGACCGACTCTGGCAACACCGACCAGTCGAGCTTCAGCACCAGCTTGTAGATCGGGCGATGGATCACATACATCGCGTAGCTGAACTGACCCGGTAGCGTCAGCCAGCGCTGCGAGAGAATCCGCGCGAACCAGTGCTGCGGTGACACGGCAGCGGCGGAGAACACGAAGCAGCCGAACATCAGGCCGAGCAACGTATGCCCGATCGTTTGTGACCCGACCTGTTCGGTCTGGAGCAGCGGCCACACGGCATCGACACCGACAATCACGAGGGCCAGCAAGGACATCACCGGCCATGTCCACCGGGTGAGCCGGGGATACCAGACCGGGGACCGTAGGCCCATCGCGAAGACGGCACCCAGGCAGAGGCTGTCCATGCGAGTCACGGTAGTCACATACAAGGCAATCGAGTGAGCCCCTCCGATCGACATGCCCACTCGCAGAGCGAGGGCCATACTGATACAGGTCCAACAGACCTTCGCCAGTGAGCGAGTCGGAACGTACGCGACGACAAACGGCCAGACCAGATAGAACTGTTCCTCGACCGCCAGCGACCAGAAGTGATTCAGGTAGGTCACATGCGACCAGTGTCCCTCATACGCGAACCGCCAGTTCTGGAGGTAGGTCCAGAACCAGAACTGGTCTCCCGACAGTTCGCCGACCTGTTGTGCCACGGGCAGAGCGGGACTCCAGAATTCCGCCAACTGCGGCACGGCGATGAACGTGCCCCACAGTGCCAAAAAATACAGCGGGAAGATGCGTAGAGACCGCCGGGCGAAGAAGCTGCGGAGGTAGCCGGGCTGGCCGCGCGAGTCGATCAGGATGCCGGTGATCAGGAACCCGGACAACACGAAGAACAGATCCACGCCCGTCCAACCAGCGGTGCTCGCCTTGCGTAGCACGTAGTTCAACACTCCCTCGCTGGGCACTTTGAGACAGTCGAACAGAAACACAGTCAGGATCGCGATCCCGCGCACGCCATCGAGTGCCGGACGATGGTCCGAGGGGAGGGGCTGGAAGTCGCGCGGAGTGAAGTTCAGTCGGGAGAACCACCTCATGACGACTCTCCCGCAGACTCACGCGTCTCATGGGGTGTCGCTTCGACTGCGCCCTCGGGCGAGTCTGTCTGGCCTCGCAGTTGTCGGTAGAGATCGCGTGCCCAGCGTGTCCCCTGGGCCGCCATCGATCCCCACCGGGTTGTCGTAAACAGAACGGTGCCGAACTCCTTGCGGCCTGGCCAGACGTGTTCGAGGAAGCTGCCCGGTTGAGAGCAACTGTCGATGCTCATGCAGCGAGGCAACTGAGACAGATGGTCCTGGATTTCGGCGGCGAGGAGGAACCCCGGGCAGCCGCGTTCGAACTGAGGATTCCAGCCGATCTTGAAGGCGTAGTAATCCGACTCGGACCGGAACAGGCACATGCTGGCGATCACGCGCTCGTCGAGAGCCAGCTCCGCGAACCGGATGCGGTCGCGCGTGGCGAACCCCAGCGCCATGCTCTGGAACGCCTCGACTTCAGACAGTCGACAAGCGATCGCGGTCTGTGACTCGCCCTTCCAGCCCAGTGATTCGAGGAACAGAAACCGCTCGACTGCCGTCAAATCCCCGTCCGGGCAACCGGTGAACCGCAGCGAGACCTGGCCGAATTTCTCCAGAGCACGGCGACCCCGGCGCAGGCTCTTGGCCCGCTTGGGAGACATGACCGAGCCATCGAACGGGGACACCGTGGCCCGAGAATGCAGATCCTCCACGGTGACAGCCGTCCGGTCCCGCTCGCACCGCCCCGTCAGCAGGCCCGCCAGTGCACTCTGCACCGGGAACATCGGGAACGACAGCCCATGCAGATTCTGCTGACGCAGGAACTTCCACAACGTGTCCACGACTTGTTCCCGCTCGGTCGCTTCAACGAGCATGCCAGTCTTGTAGCTGTGCGCTGTGCGCACCGCCCGCAAGTGCGGCAACGGGAGTTGGCGCGATCCCGACACGCGCTCAAACAGTCCGGCGAGGAGCCAATTCCCCTGCCCGTCGATGATCGTCAGCAGTTGGGCGTTGGGAAAACTCTCCCTCGACTGCGGGAAGAGAAACGTGGGAGACAGGAACGGGTTCCGCAGCAGACTCCGCCGCTCCAAATCGCGCCACGCCGCCTCGAACGCCGGACTCGTTTCACAGGGAAACGGGCGCAGCTGGGCCACATACCGGCCCTCGATCGGGATGGGTGGGGAGGCGTGAACGGAAAGGAGGGCGGTGGCGGGCACGAATGGCCTTTCGATTCCGGTGCGAGGCAGGAAGTCGAGAAATGAACTCTCCGGGTGATCAAACATAGGCCACAGTGTGAGTCCAGGGAGTCGTGGTGAACGGTGCCGCGAAAAAAAACGCAGGATCGCGGTCGGTGGTGGTGACCGCTCTACGACTCTTCGTTGACCTGTTCGGGAGGATTCGGGGAGGGCGTGGCCTGTCTCCGACACTGCCGGTACAGCTGTCGCGCCCAACGTGTCCCACGGGCCGCAGTCGCCCCACCAGCCCCCTCGGATGCGGACACAATGGCCCGGGCTTGGAGGTCGTGTCGCGAATCGGTAAACTACGGGACTTCTCGGTGATTCGATCACCTGAACCGCATGGGAAACATCATGTTGCACAAGAGGTTCTGGTCCGTTGTGGCGACACTGCTGCTGACGGTGCTGGCTTCACCGGTCTGGGCACACCCCGGTCATGGGACGACAGAGCCGACATCACCCGCGCATGCCGCGGAACCGGTTCACTTGCTCCCGGTGGTGCTGCTGGCTGTGGTGCTTGCGCTGGGAAGTTTTTCGGTGGTCAGGCGGTTCCGGCAGGCCCGCGAACGGAAGTAGTCGCCGTGGGATAGGCTTTCCGCCTGTCATGATTCCACCAGACGACAGGCTGGAAGCCTATCCCACGGGTTCGAGATCTCTCATGCCGATTCCCGGACGACAAGTGTTCCAGGAGATCCGCCACGCCCACGAGCAGGCTCGGGCGAACGCTGTACGAGCGGAGGGTGCGGAGCGGCACCTCAAGACGGAGGTCGAGCAGGTCGTCTCCGATCGCGGCACGGCGCTCCTCGAACTGGCGCAGCATGACCTCCCGGACATTCGACGGGAGACGATCCAGTCGACCTTTGCCGAGATCCAGCGCGAACTATTGCTGATCGTCGAGCGTAAGGAGCGGACGCTCTCCGAGTTACAAGGGCGCATTCAGCGGCTCCTGGCCGCTGAGCAGGCAGCCTCTCAATCTCGCTCACTCGCCGATGCTCAACTCACGCAGCAACTCGCCGAGCAGACTCGCCTGCAAGCGGTCGTGCAGTCCGAACTCCAAACTCATGCAGAGTTCCCGTCGCTCTCCAAACAAGCGGTCGAAGCTGAGGCCGCGCTGCACCGCGATGAGAAGCGAGTCGCCGATGTGCAGGCCGGGTCCAGTGAAAAACTCCCCACCTATGAGCGCAGCTCGCTGTTCCAGTACCTGTATCGCCGCCGCTTTCTGACCCCCGAGTATACCCAGCGCGGCTGGACCCGCCGGCTGGATCGCTGGGTCTCGGACCTGATCGGGTATCCGACGGCGAAACGGGGGTATGAGTTCCTCAAGACCACGCCCGTGTTGATGCAGAACGAACTGACTCGGCGGCGCGATGTGTTCCATCAACTGATGGCCCAGATCGAGACGATAGAAGACGATGTCGCCGAAAATGTCGGCCTGACGCCGGTCATTGCGGCGGCGAACGAAGCCCGACAACAGCGAGGCCGCCTCGATGAGCAACTCGCCACAACTCGCCAACTGACCGTCAAGGCCCAGGCAGAACTCGCGGCCATCAGCCAGGACCAGTGCCAGTTCTATCACGCGGCCCTCGACCGCTATCGGGCCTTCCTGGATGACACCGAAACGGCGGTCCTGGAGCAGCGCGCCGAACGCACGGCCAGCACGCGCGACGACGAAATCGTCTCCCGCATTCGCTTCCTCACCGAGCAGATCGGCAAACTCCAGCCCCAGTTGCAGACGACCGCGCAAGAGGTCGTCGCTTCGGTCGGAGTCAGCGATGGGTTCGAGTTCATCGCCCGCCGGATGGAGCAGTCCAACTTCGAGGAGGACCGCTCACACTTCGACGATCAGCTGCAACTCAATCAGTTACTGGAACGCTACAGCAAGGGGATTCTGTCTCGCGAGGCGCTCTGGTCGGAGCTGAAGCAGCATCAGGAGTTCGAGCGCACGGAGACCGAAACGAGGGTGATGGACATCGTGAATCATCCGATGACGCATGTGCTGGCTCAAGCGATGGTGCAGGTCGTCGGTGCCGCCCTCCAGCAGGGAGTCAACCGCAGCATCCAGCGTCGCAGCGGCCCGTCCGGCCCCACGGGAACTGGATGGTCCGGCCCGTCGTTGCCCAATCTCCCCGCCCCGACATGGGTTCGTACGAATTCTCCGCCTGCGGCACCCCGACCGAGCGGTGGGGGGTACAAGACCGTCGACCGGTTCTGAGTCGTGGGATCAGGTCAAGTCGCCGGACTCTCCGGGTCCGGTGACTGTGGGTCACGGCGTTGGCCGCGCGGAGCGCTGCGGATGCTCGACGATCACCGTGGTGCGGATGCCGCCGCGCGGGGTGAAGTCAGCGGTAATCTTCATCCAGCGCGGCTGGGTGGCGGCGACGAGATCATCCAGGATGGTGTTCGTGACGTTCTCGTAGAACGCCCCGTGATTGCGATACTGCTGTAAGTAGAGTTTGAGCGACTTCAGTTCATAACACAGGCGATCCGGGATGTACGAAATCGTGATCGTGCCGAAGTCGGGCTGGCCGGTCTTGGGGCACATCGAGGTGAACTCGGGGCAGACCGTATCGATGAGGTAGTCCCGCTGCGGGAACGGGTTGTCGAAGGTCTCCAGCTGGTCGCGCGTCGGTTGGGGCATGATGGTTCCTCGAAAAAGCCCACCGGTTGCAACCGGTGGGCTTGGTGGCATTCAGCGGCCGCCGCGGGGCCGGTTGCCCTGCCCGTCGGTCTGCTGCTTGGCGGCATCGGCGGCGGCGAGCATCCGCTCCCAGAACGACTTCGGGCGGTTCGGGTCGATCAGCTCGGGCGTGTTCTCGGGCTTGAGCACGATCGGCGGCATCGTCTTCTTCAGCAGGTGCCGTTCGCCCATGCCGAGCAGACTCGACGCGATGAAGTACAGGCACAGCCCGGCGGGAACGGTGTAGAACATGAACCCCATGAATACGGTCATGTAGCTCATCATCTTGTTCCGCATCTCCTCTTCTTCGTTCTGAGCGGGCGGCATCATCTGCTTCTGCTGGAATAGAAACAGGAACACGTTCAGGAGCGGCAGCAGATTGAACGTCGACCCGATCCAGGGGATTTCCACCCCGAAGCCAAACAGGGCATCTGGCGAGGCGAGGTTGTCGATCCACAGAAACCGCGACATCCGCAGGTCGGTCGCCGTGTACAGCGCGTTGTACAAACTGATGAAGATCGGCAGCTGCAGGAACAGCGGCAGGCAGCCGCCGAACATGTTGTGGTTGTAGCGCCGCATCAGATCGCGCTGAGCCCCGACGAACTTCTCGGGCTCGTTGGCGTACTTGGCCTTGAGCTTCGTCAGCTCGGGCGTGATGAGCTTCATCTTCTCGCCGTCGTAGACCTGCTTCTTGGTGATCGGCAGCAGGCACATGCGGACCGTGAACGTCAGCAGAATGATCGCCAGCCCGTACGGCAGATGACACGTGTAGCGGAAGAATTGCAGGATCCACAGCATCGTCTTGGTGATGACCGCCAGCCAACCGAAGTTCAGCGCCGACTCTTCACCCAACGGCCGAGCGAGCGAGGTTCGCTTCGGACCGAGGAAGATCTCGTAGGAGTGCTTCACGGTCCCCTGCGGCGGCACGAGCAACTGCTCCGAGGTCAGCATCACGCTGATATCGCTGCGCGGGGCCTTGTTCTTGTCTCGCGTGATAATCATCGGCCGGACCATCGTCAGGTACGGGTCCGGTCGACCATCATTGTCCACGTCGAGCAGTTGATTGGGCTTGGGCTTCATCAGGGCCATGAAGAACTGGACATCGACACCGGCGAAGTGCAGCGGCGCGCGCCAACCTTCCACCTGGTTGGGATCGCCCTTGGCGATCGCCTTGTCAAATTGACCGAGGATCTCACCGGCTGTGCGCGAGAGCGCTGTTACGTCGGTGGGGTCCAGCGGATCGTCGTACGTCTCGGCCTTGATCTCGATGTAATTGCGGGTGTTGGCGACGTTCTCCAACGGCAAGCCGACCGGGCCTTGCAGCTTGTACGTCTGCTTGATTTCAACGTCTTTCAGGTTCTCGAACTCGATGTCGAGGTCGAGGAGATACCCCTGAGCGTCCTCGTCTCGATCTTGTTCGTTGCCCTTGTGGAGGGTGTACGTTTTGCGGACCGCCACCGAGCCGTCCGGAGCTTGCAGCCGGAACGTCGCCGTCTCGTTGGTGAGTGGATATTGAGGGTCTTGGGTCAGCAGTTCCCAATGGACTGTGCGGGTCGATTTCTTCAGTGACTGGATCTGGGCATCAATGGCCTCAATCGCCGTCTGGAAGGATTCCGGCTCGGTCCCGTCGGCGTCCTTGATGCGGTTGCCCAGGATCTTGAGAGGGATTTTGCGGTCTTCCAGGATGCTGTAACGCTCATCGTTGAGCTTGGCCCATTCGACCGCAGCTCCCTTCGAGGTCAATTCGACTTGCTGGAAGAATCCCTTCCCGCGATCGATCGCGCCCAGGGTGTGATGCGTCGGAGGTGCTTCCGCAAACTTGGGGAGATCATCTGTCTTCTCAGCCGGGGCAGCTGGGCCGGGGCCGATGCCTGGATCGGGCTTGACCTCGGGAAGCACAGCCGCAGCCCCATTGGCTTTCTCTGCGCCGTCAGCGGGTTTCGGCTGCTCCCCGCCGTCGTCGACGACCGGTGCCTTCGCCGCCGGGGGCTTGACCCCAAACAGCCCCGGAAACAGCTTCGGTGCCAGCGGCATCCAAACCATCAACACGGCACCGAGAATCAGCATCTTGGTGAGCTGTCCACGGTCGAAAGGGGATTGCTGCTTCTGTTCCATCGGACCTACTCAGAGAGCGGCTGCGAGTCACACTCGGAGACGGTGGACGCAGTCGACTGGTCTCCTCGAAACGGATTCGTCCGGAGGACGGATCACCACTGTCGAGGAAAAAACGGAGAATCGGGCATTCTAACGCGGCACAGCCCCGCCAGCGACTCCGCTCCCTGGGGCCCTCTCATCGCTGGGAGCCAATTCGTTCCACCGAGACCCATCAGGCCATGCTTACTGAGTTTCGCGGTCGTACCGTAGGACGGAATTCATTCCGTTTCCGGGGGCAGAGAACAGAATGAATTCCGTTCTACGACAAAACGTCACCCCGCTGGCCGGTGACGAATTTCAGTATCCAGGCGAATTCTTCACCCGTGGCAGTCCTCGACCCTCAACCCACAGAAACTCCCAGCCCGTGGAACGCATGCCGGACCCGCCGCAGCGTTTGAAACGGCAGGCAACCCTTGAGCAACTGCTTGAGTGTGGCCTTTTCACCAGGCTCGTAGAGCGAACTCCGCAGCAGGCACTGCATCGCCTCCAGCCGACTGCCATTCTCCAGCAGCTGTTCCCCCAGCCAGCGGTTGGACGCGGCCAGAAGCATTCGCTTCTCAGTATTCGTCATCAGGCCGGGGACTTTGAGGAATGGTTTGATCGAGATCAGATACGAGCGGGCGAAGTACAAATTGTTCTCAGGACTGGTGATCTGGTCGTTCATCCCGACCCGGTACAGCATCGACGACACGTCGAGATAGGCCACCTCGGTCAGGCTGCAGGTGCGGAGGTGGTAGTCGAAATCTTCCCCGGCCCGGCGCATGTCTTCATCGAACGGTCCGACCTGATCGGCCACCGACTTGCGGAGCAACACGGTGGACGTGTGGACCAGGTTGCCGTAGACCATTTCGCGGAGGATCTGGCCCGTACGGATCTGGGTCTGCGGCGAGACCTCGACGGGGAGCGAGGTGGCCTCGAAGCCCGGCAGATCCTTCAAGGCCCGTGACCCCTGGAACGGGTACTCGGGGCCGTGACCCTTGTACGATGAGTACATCGTTCGCAGATAATTCTTCGTCAGCGGCTGCCCCTGCTCGTTGATGGTGTCCATGTTGGTCCACAGCATGCCGACATGGGGCATGGCCCGCATTAACTGGACCTGGAGAGCCAGCTTCCAGGGGCTCCACAGATCATCGGAATCGAGAAACGCGATGAACTCCCCGCGTGCCAACCGCAGCCCATGATTCCGCGCGGTCGAGACTCCGCCGTTGACCTGCTTCACGTAGCGGATGCGGGAGTCTTTCTCGCACCAGGGCCGCAGCACTTCCTCGGTGTTGTCCTTCGACCCGTCATCGATCACCAAAACCTCGAAGTCGGTGAACGTCTGTGCGGCGACCGACTTGAGCGTCTCGGCGATGAGATGTGCCCGGTTGTAGCTGGGAATGACGATGCTGACGGTAGGATGGCCCATGATGTCTGTCTCGATGTGGCGAAGGGTCAGGTCTGTAGACTGGCGATTCGACACTACTCCACTCTGATGCCTGTCGACGCCGAAAACGCGGGTGGCTGCCTCAATCGGAGAGGTTCAACTCCCCCCGGGGACACCGCTGCACGTCGTACGAAACGTGCGGGATGTTGCCGAAAGACCACTGAGTCGGGGACCGAACGGGGCGGGGATTGCAAATCCCTTGAGAAACCGCGAACCTGAAAGGGGTGCCGGGGCTCTTGCCCCCTGTGTTCGGGGCGACGGCGGACCGGAGTGTTTCCCGGGGAGCGTGGCCTTTCTCTGGAGTTCGGGATGACTTCCCCCCGTCGCGGTCGACCGGCGTCTCACTCGCCGCATCGACCAGACCGCAAAACGCTTCAAATGTGCAGCCAAGTCCAGCGGACGCTCGACCAGTTGCTGTCCGGAGAACTGGACGACGACCGGCTGCGCGATCTGTATGTCTCGCAGGTCACACCGGCCCCGGATGCGAACCGGCTGCTTGTGACGGTCTCCCCGCTGGGATTCGCCAGGGACTTTCGGCCCGACGAGATTCTGATGCGGTTGGCCGCCTCGAGCGGGAAGATGCGGTCGGAACTGGCGCGGGCGATCAATCGCAAGAAGACGCCGGATTTGATGTTTCAAGTGCTGCTGTCGGAGGATCTGCCGGTGCCGTCGTCGCCGCACGACGATGATCCCGGAGACGACGCATGACCACTCCGCGCGAGCCGTTGGCGACTCCGCCAGTCATCGAGTCCGTCGCATTTCCGGAGCTGCCCGCGTTTGGCCGACTGCTGGGCATCGACTACGGTGACAAGCGGATGGGGTTCGCGATCTCAACCCCCAAGCAGACGATCTCCAGTGCCATCGAGAACTACACCCGCCGCACCTCGGCCCTCGATTTGAAGCAGATCAAACACTGGTGCGAAGAGTACCTGGTGAAAGGGATCGTGATCGGCTTGCCGATTCACATGAACGGCCTCGAAAGCCCCAAGTCGACCCAATGCCGCCGGTTCGCCGCCTGGCTCTACGAGCAATTCGGCTTGCCCATCGCCCTGCACGACGAACGCTGCACGACCGCGGTGGTGATCGACCATTTGATTGAGCTGGATCTGTCGCGGAAGCAGCGGAAGAAGAAACTGGATATGCTCGCCGCGCAGGTGCTGTTGGAGTCGTACTTGAACTCGCGGCAGCCGGTGCGGGGGAGTGACGACTCGGCGTAGAACAGAATGGATTCCGTTCTGACGACTTCGACTTCGACTGTCCGTGACTCTTCCCCCAACCTCACGTTGTGTGGGATTGTCTCTTCGGGCGTTTTGGAAACCTGGAGGGGAGTCGGCCAGGCAGGGGCGGTTCGCGGCGCGGTGTGGCGAAGTGTTGGACCAGGCCTGCGTGAAGGTCGAGGATTATAATACATGTCTGAGCGGACGCTGCGGGAATGGAAGTCGGTTCCGCTGGGGTGATGCTGGTGGTGATCACGAGGAATCCGCCCACGGTCGGTGTCTGTCTGCCACAGCAAGACGTGGCCTCAATCTGATGAGCGCGGTTGAAAACGGTGGCGAGTTTCTGGGAAATGTCCACGCGGGCATGCCTGAGATGGTGTCCCACGAACCAATCCCCAAGACTCCGCATCACCATTGGCAACCGGGCTCAACACCTACGATTTCTCGCGAAACTCGGATGGTGTCATCCCCGCGGCGGACCGGAAGGCACGAGCGAAGGCGCTGTGGTCGCAGAAGCCGCAGGCGTGGGCGATCTCGGACACGGATTGATCGGTATCGCGCAGCATGCGCGACGCGGCCGCGATCCGCGACTTGGTGATGAACTGGCTCGGCGTCAGACCGTAGAGCCGTTTGGTGAGGCGAGCCAGTCGTTGAAGCGAAACTTGGGAGCGGTGCGCGAGCCAGGCGGGAGTTCCCTCAGACAAGAGGGTGTGCTCGAATTCTTCGAGGGCGCACGCGAAGTCCTTGGGGATTTCGTGAGCCTCGACCGGTACGCGGACATCGCGCGAGAAGCCGATCAAGCCCACGAGGGCACCGCCGGAATCCAGAATCGGCAGCTTCGTCGTCAGGCACCAGACCGGGTCGTTCGGTCGATGCCATTGCAATTCGAGATGGTCAATCAGTGGACGTCCAGTGCGAAGAACCTTCTCGTCCTGCTCGGTGGGAATCCGCCCCAAGTCGCCGGGACAAATGTCACGCGGGCATTTGCCGATGACCTGCGACTTGCTCTTCAATCCGTGCCGCGCCACCAGCGACTCGTTCACGGCCACGTATCGTCCCGTCGCATCCTTGACGAAGAAGGCCACGTCCGGCGATCGGTCGAAGAGCCTTTCCAGCAATGTCACATCCACCTGCGAGACGTGCGCAGGGATGAGTGATCGGACGGTTTCTGTGCGCGGATTCACGGTTCGATGCGATTCTGAGCCAAGCGATCGGGAGTCGTTAAGGATATACTCTCGGTTAGGCAATTCTCCACCAGCACGAGACACCACATGAAATTCTCCATCGCCACTGGCTGCCTCCTGGGCCTTGTCCTACTGGGTGAAGTGAATCCGGTCGAGGCCGCGAAACCGCTCAAGGTCTTCATCCTCGCGGGTCAGTCGAACATGCAGGGGCATGCCCAGGTGTCGACGTTTGATTCGATGGCAGACGATCCGAAGACCGCGCCGCTTCTCCAAGAGATGCGTAACGCGGACGGGACGCCCAAGGTCTGTGAGCGGGTCTGGATCAGCTCCGTGGGGTGCCTCGGTGATCGGTATACCGATCTCAACGAGCAGACGGGCAAACTGACCGCAGGCTTCGGGGCGGGCGAAAACAAGATCGGCCCCGAGTTCACATTCGGACTGACGATGGAGAAGGTGCTCAACGAGCCGATTCTGATCATCAAAACGTCGTGGGGCGGTCGCAGCCTGCACACTGATTTTCGTCCGCCGAGTGCAGGCCCGTACGCTTGGAGTGACTACGAGTTGAACCAGCACAAGGAGCGTAAAGACGACTTGGAGAAGGTCAAAGCCGAGAAGCTCGAAGCCACGGGCGTGTACTACCGCGAGATGATCAAGCATGTGCATCACGTGCTGGGCGACATCCAACGAGTCGTGCCCGAGTACGACGAGAAGCAAGGCTACGAGCTGGCGGGGTTCGTCTGGTTCCAGGGGTTCAATGACCTGGTCTCCAGCTGGACGTACGAGAATAATTCGAAGCCGGGCGGATACGACCTGTACCGGGATTTGCTGGTGCATCTGATCCGCGATGTGCGGAAGGATTTGTCGGCCCCCCAGCTACCGTTTGTGATCGGAGTCATGGGTATTGGGGGCGAAAAAGACGGCAGCCAGCCACCCCAGAAGTTCTTCCGCGAAGCCCAGATGGCCGCCGCGGCGATGCCTGAGTTTCAGGGGAGCGTGAAGGCCGTCCCCACCTCACCATTCTGGGACGTTCAGCTGGGTGAGATTGACGAGAAGCATGGTGAACTTCGCCAGTTGGAGTATCTGTTGAGGGTGAAGGACAAGAACCGAGCGAACGCCGATGGCTCGATGAACGAAGAGCAGCAGAAGCAGTATCGGAAAGATTATGAAGCCAAGCTGATCTCGCCTGAGCAGGCGTTGATGTGGAAACGCGGAGCTTCCAACGGGGGCTACCACTATCTTGGGGCCGCCAAGATTCTGGCTCCGATCGGAAAGGCATTCGCCGAAGCAATGGTTGCGTTCCCCCCTGAGTAGCAGAAGACAACAGAATCAACAGGCCACTTTTCGGAATGCGACGCACATGAAAAAAATCTCCCTTGTCGCCTGCGTCATCGTCGCAGCCATTCTGGCGAGTCCCGCCTTTGCGGCTGAGAATGGCCAGTTGACCGTGCCTGACTTCACCGCAGGCGAGGCCATCCCTGCTGATGCGAAGCACGATTGGAATCTCGGCCCGACGGGGCTGCGGGGCTGGATGTTTTGCGATCAGATGGTGACCACCGATGCTCGCCAGATTTCGATTACGAAGGTGGAGAAGGAGTCTCCGGCGGAAGGAATGTTCCGCGTCGGAGATGTCATCCTTGGCGTGGGAGGCAAGCTGTTTGCCTTCGACCCGCGTACTGAAATGGGTAAGGCGATCACAACCGCCGAATCGGAAGCGGGCGAGGGAAAACTCTCGCTCACTCGCTGGCGCGCTGGCAAGACGGAAGAGGTCGTTCTCCGTCTCCCCGAGCTGGGCAGCTACAGCGCCACCGCGCCGTATGACTGTGCCAAGTCGAAACGCCTTCTGGAACAAGGATGCAAAGCGCTGGCTGTCCGCATGGCAGACCCCGCCTACAGCAAGAGTCCCCACCAGGATCCCATCACACGTTCGCTCAATGCGCTCGCACTACTCGCCAGCGGCGATCCCGAATACCTGCCGCTGGTTAAAAAGGAAGCCGAGTGGGCGGCGGAATTCTCATCTAATTCGATGCAAACCTGGCACTACGGCTACTGCATCATGCTGCTCTCCGAATATGTGATGGCGACCGGAGACCAATCTGTCATGCCGGGACTCAGGCGGCTCGCAATGGAAGCTGCGGAAGGTCAAAGCGCGGTCGGCTCGTGGGGCCATGGTTTTGCGTTGTCCAGTGGGAGACTCGGCGGTTACGGGATGATGAACTCTCCCGGACTGCCGCTGACGATTTCGCTGGTGCTGGCTCGGGAGGCTGGCGTAAAGACACCGGAGGTGGACCGGGCCATCGAACTCAGTACACGTTTGCTGAGATTCTATATTGGCAAAGGAGCGATTCCGTACGGCGACCATCACCCGTGGATTGAGAACCACGACGACAACGGCAAGTGCGGCATGGGCGCTGTCTTGTTTAGCCTGCTCGGTGAGAGCCAGGGAGCCGAGTTCTTCTCACGCATGAGCGTGGCCTCCCACGGGCCAGAGCGCGACTCCGGGCATACCGGCAACTTCTTCAACATCCTCTGGGCGCTGCCGGGTGTCGCCCAGTCTGGACCACATGCCACGGGAGCTTGGATGCAGGAGTATGGGGCCTGGTACTTCGATCTGGCCCGGCAATCGGACGGTACGTTTCGGCACCAGGGACCGCCGGAAAAGGACAACGACAGCTACGCTGGCTGGGACTGCACCGGCGGCTACCTGCTGGCCTATGCGATGCCGCTCAAGAAGATTTACCTCACGGGACGCCGCCCGAGCATCGTCCCGCAACTCGACGCCGTCGCCTCGCAATCACTGATCCAAGACGGCCGCGGTTGGAGCAACAAGGACAGATATAGTACGTATGACGAACTCAGTGCCGACCAGCTCCTGGAACGCCTCGGCAGTTGGTCGCCTGTGGTCCGTGAGCGGGCCGCCATCGCACTAGAACGTAGCCAAGAGGTGCCCCTCCCGGCCTTGCTCAAGATGCTTGATTCGCCAGATCTGGAGTCACGCTACGGGGCCTGCCAGGCACTGATCGTCCTGCGTGGGAGAGGCACACCGGCTGTGGAAACGCTGCGAAGGTTGTTGACAGACAAAGACCTTTGGCTGCGCATCAAGGCCGCTGAGGCCCTCGCCAGCATCGGAAAACCCGCGAGTCACGCGGTGCCCGAACTCCTGGAATTGCTGGCGCAGGTCGACCCGAAAAACGATCCTCGCGGGATGCAGCAGCGTTATCTGACCTTTGTCCTGTTTGAAAATGGAGACGGAATGCTCAGCCGATCACTCGAGGGAGTGGATGATGAGTTGCTCTACAAGGCGGTCAGAGCCGGACTCAAGAACCAGGATGGTCGCGCCCGCGGCAGCATCGGTTCCGTCTATCGGAATCTCTCCTCCGAGAAGATCAAACCCTTATTGCCCGCGATCCATCAGGCGATCATCGAACCCGCCCCCAGCGGAGAAATGTTTGCCGACTCGATCCGCGTGGAGGGGTTGCGTCTGCTGGCGAAACATCGGATCGAAGAAGGAATCAGTGCCTGTGTCCAATACACGCGCGATCAGAATCCCTGGGATAGCCAGGAGCGCACCCCAGAGTTAATGAAAGTCCTGCTCAGCTACGGAACCCATGCCAAGACGGTCATTCCGGAACTGACGAAGCTCGCCGACTACTTTGAAAAGGACGAGCCCAACTTCCCCAAGAAGCTCATGCTGATGAAGGCCCAGTCGGTCCGCGAGACGATCCGGGCCATCAATGCCTCGAAGGAGACTCCGGAACTGATTCGGATCAAATAGATGCGGATCACCCAGCGCAGCCTGCGGACCGCAACCAAGGGAGAACACAGTCAGCCATCAGCAGTCAGCCAGAAACCACTCCTCGTCGAGATGGCCTCTGCACCCGGAAGGGAAACCACATGTCGCGAGCGGGTGTTCAACCCCTTCCGGGTTGGGATCCCCGGGCTTGTTTCCCAGGGTGCGCTCCTGCGTCGCGACCCTGGGCTGTGATGGAAAACCCTTTCGGGGTACAGAGGTCTCCAGACCATCGGACATTTGCGCAGCGTGCGCAGATTTCATCCAGAGAGCACACTCCATCCAGAGGTGAGAAACAAAGGTGTGAGAAACAAAGGTGTGAGAAACAAAGGTGTCAGGAACCAATATCGTGGAGAAACAAAGGGAGAAACAAAGGTGGAGAAACAAAGGTGTCAGGAACCAATATCGGGCACGCCCACACGACGCAAGCTGCGATTATTGCGAGAACGGTTCCTGATACCTTTGATTCCCCCCACCAACGCACCCTCTTTCGGCTGAGCCGCCCCGGTAGCCCAAAGCGGCAACCGGGGCCACCCTGGGCTGATGAAAACTTGGTCTTGACGGGGGGTTTGTGGTCTGGTTTATTGAGTTGGTTCTGTTTCGCTGGGGGAGTCTGTGTGAGGCGT
>JAYTWO010000535.1:0-1615 GCA_043743415.1 Planctomycetota bacterium | reverse complement strand
TCCTGAGCAACCTCGCTCTGGCATCCGAATGCGGCATTGATGGATCATTGGCGAGTGCCTTGTCAACGCGAAGAATGGGGTTGGGCCCGGCCCGTGTGTACGTCAGAAACGCAGGCAGCGGTCGGAAATTCACCACGGAGGCCCGGAGTGGGCTTCGCCCACAACCGTAGGACGGGCACATTGGCCCGTCCCCGCTGTGTCTGACCCGCCAGAACGAGTCCACATGGGCAGCCAGTCGCCCCCGGCCCATGCCACTCGCTCTCGACGCGCGAACGTCGCTCGGGACGGGCAAATGTGCCCGTCCTACAGTTGTGGCCGCAGGCCACCCCAAGTCTCCGTGGTGAATCACTGCCTACTTTTCTGACGCACACGACCGGGCAAGCCAGACATGCAGCCATGCTGATGACGCCGAGAAGAGGTTGCCTCACGCGAAGGCGAGAAGGTATCAGATGAGCCAATTCCTTCGGCTCACTCTCCGACTCCCCACTCCCTCAAATCTGCTTCGGCAGTTCGCCAAACCAGTCAATCTTCCGGCGGTTGCGGTAATAGAAATTGCCGAACCCGTATGCCGACGCCGTCACGGCATAGAACTGGAGAATCCAGATTCCAATGTGCGTCAACACGGGGATCACCGGCGGGTACTCTGGCAGCACTCGCGACAGAGCGACCACCGTGGCACACATCGTTCCGAACATCGCGAACGTGGCCAGATACTCCAGCGGGACGCGCCGGATGGCTTGCAGCGTTGTCCAGGGGTTGGCCGCCAGTACGCTGAGATGCAACGCGGTCGACATCAGGGCCATCGGAAACAGGAACAGACAGAGGCTCAGCACGACCCCCATCGCCACGGGTGTCCGTCCCACCCCGCCCAGCAGATGTGTTCCCCACCAGTACGCGGCAAAGGGCGTCCCGCACCACCAGAGTGTCCCCAGCCAGATCCACAGATCCTGCCGAATCTGATCCATGTCGAATTCCATCGTCAGCGGCAGGTCGTCCTCATCGATCGAGGCCAGCCGGAAAATCTGGAGCAGGAAGAACGCGAAGTAGCCGAGAATGACGACAGTCCCCATCAGCATGATCGCCATGCCTTTGAACCCCACCACCGCATACGGCAAGAACCCGGCCACGGAAGTGAACGCCCCATAAGCGATCGCCATGACCGCGATCGTGATCAGGCTCTCCACGCGGATCGGGAACTTCAGGCTGCGACCGAGTCCGGAGAGGAAGCCTTCGGCGGCCTGACGTTTGCGCTCGACTGAAGTGGTTGTGTCTTGGCGGCGCTTCTTGCGTTTCTTGGTAGGCCGCGGCGGCGGAACCTCTTCGTCAGCACGTTCGACGTACTCTCCCATTGAGGGGCGAAAGGTCGACTTGTCCCCGGTCTGTGGCTTGTGGCTGCCGGGTTTCTTGGACTTCGGGCGGGGGAGCAGCGGGGCTTCTTCCGCATCCTCGTCCGGTTCACCCAGCTCCGGTTCGAGAGTCTCAAACTGGCGGGGGCTTTCGTCTTTGACGAGCGGCACCGAATTCCCACACACGCACTTCGCCGCCCGCCCCGCCATCTGGTCCGGGGCTCGCAGCGTCCGCCCGCAATCGCATTGGACGATGATAGTCATGGGCG
>JAYTWO010000534.1:0-3398 GCA_043743415.1 Planctomycetota bacterium | reverse complement strand
ACCAAGGGTCTGCTTCGATCGCCGTTGATTGGACATCGGAGCCATACCTCTGTAAATCCTTATGCCGTCAGGCAATCCGAAATCCCCCCAAATAGTGCGTTGAACCATAAAATGTATCACCGAGTCTCTGAAACACTGGGATTTAGGCGTAATCTGCCGACTATTTGCAATTCTGACGCACACACCCCCAAGTCGCCCGCATGTGTTGAGCGTGCCAGTGGGGGCGATGGTCCCTATCATTCAGAGATCAATGTCCATCACAGTCGGAGACAGATGCCATGTACGGATTTATGCGTCGCCCTTGGGATTTGCCGCAGAGCTTCCATACTCCGTGGGAGGTGTATCGCGGCACACGTCCCTCGCGGCGGGATTTTTTGCTGGGGCTGGGGGCGTCCGCGTTGGCCATGTCAGGGTGTCAGAAGGCTCCGACGGATGAGGAACTGAAGGCTGCCGGAGCGGTGGCGCTCGATACCTCGAAGTACCCCGCCACGCGGAATCCTCAGTTCGAGTACGGACGCGACGAGTCCCGCCGGCGCGAGACTGAGCAGTTTGCGAACTTCTACGAGTTCGCCTCTACGAAGGACGTGTTTCGTTATGTCGGCCAGTTCAACCCGACGCCGTGGTCGGTCGAGGTGACCGGCCTGTGCCGCCATCCGACGACGTACGACCTCGACCAACTCGTGTCGACGTTCCCACTCGAAGAGCGAGCCTACCGCCATCGCTGCGTCGAGACGTGGGCCATGTGCGTTCCGTGGACCGGGTTCCCGTTGGCGTCTCTGGTGCAAGCGGCCGACCCGCTGCCGACTGCGAAGTACGTGCGATTCGAGACCTTCCTGCGACCAACCGAGGCCACTCAACAAGCCGACAAAAACTACCCCTGGCCGTACCAGGAGGGGCTGACGCTGGCCGAGGCCACGAACGAGTTGGCCTTCATCGCCACCGGCATCTACGGTGCCCCACTGCCGAAGCAGAACGGGGCTCCCGTGCGACTCGTGATCCCCTGGAAGTATGGATTCAAGAGCATCAAGTCGATCGTCAAGATCGAGTTCACGCCTGATCCGCCATCGACGTTCTGGAACGCTCTCAACCCGCACGAATACAGCTTCGAAGCCAATGTCGACCCCGCCGTCCCGCACCCTCGCTGGAGCCAGCAGTACGAATGGATGCTGGGCACGAAGGAGAACTTCGAGACCGTGAAGTACAACGGGTATGGGGATTGGGTCGCGAAGTTGTATGGGGAAGGTTGAGCGCTGAGAGTCGCCCAGGGCAATTGGCCAACGGGTTTGACTCCCCCACTCACCCACTCCCCACTCACTTCCCGTTGACCTTCACTCCACATCCGGCGTAGATTGCCGGTCGGGAGAGTGCCTCCCGCTGTGGGACTGGGATTGTCCTCGCAGCTGACCAGTCATGACCCAGGGAGGGGCGAGAGATGGGGATCCATCGAGTTCGACGTTTTGCGCTCGCACTGGGTCTACTCGCCACGCTCCTGATCAATCGGGTGGGCCAGTGTCAGACGGCAGAAGGGGAATCCGCCCCTGTAACACTCAAGACTCTGCGCTCGACTCTCAATTCTGGCCAGTCGACCGGTGATGAGGCGTTTTCTCTGACTTCGCCTGCCACGGATTCAATCCTGTCAGGTCGTCCGAGTCCGTTTTATGACGGAGATGAACCAGGTGTGGCCCCGCGAGAGACGCACGCTCAGAGGCTTCCGTCACGAGCCGTTGAGAAGCCAGCCACTTCCCGCAGACCGCCCGAGACGAGCGAGATCCTCGATGAGTTTGAGACGGTCAGTCGCGACAAAACGCCGCTGCCCGCTACCGGTTTCCCAGACGCCACGGATCCCCATCCCCCTGCCAGAGGCCGCTCCGGATTCGGTTCGAGTGTCGCTTGGGCACTGGGAATCCTGGCCGCTGGCTGGCTCGCGCGGCAGTTCTTGAAATCCGGCGGACCGCTCTCGATGGGGGCTCCGTCCGCCATCGAACTCCTCTCCCGCCAATCGATCGGGCCACAGCAGCAACTGGCCCTCGTCCGGTTGGGCCGACGCATACTTCTCGTCGGGACCACGCCGACCGGGATGTCGACACTCGCCACCGTGGACGACCCGGAGGAAGTCCAAGCGATCGTGTGCGAGCTGCGAGCCTCGACCTCGCCAGTCGGTCCGACGCTGCTCGACCTGTTCCGAAGCAAGCGGGCCGAGCCGACGCGCGACTCCGCCCCAGCCTCGGTCTCACTCTCCACCTCCAGACGCACCGCCAGCAGCGAGCGACTCGCCGCGAATCGCGAGGTGGCCGATGTCTGATTGGACAGCCTGGCTCCCCGCCAGTTGGCTCGGACAGAACGGCCTGGGCCCCTCGGTGCAGGTGATGCTGGCGATCAGCATTATCGGCCTGGTGCCGTCGATCTTCCTGCTCTCGACCTGTTGGATTCGGTTCGTGGTCGTACTCGGTCTGTTGCGGCAGGCGATTGGCGGGGCTCAGATTCTGCCCAATCAGGTCATCACCGGCTTGAGTCTGATGCTGACCATCGCGGTCATGGCCCCCGTGTGGGAGGCCGCTTACCGCGAGGGAATCGAACCGTACCAAAACGCCAAGTTCGAGACCGAGGCCGACCAGCGACTCGCCCTCAGCGAGGCCGCAACGCACACGCTCGCCCCCCTGCGCCGGTTCATGGTCTCTCAGATTCAAGCCGCCGGAAACGAGAACACCGTCTCGCTGTTCCTCCGCGCCCGCGAGCGCTCTGAACGCTCCACGACCGCTCACAGTCCCCGCTACTACGAAGACCTGCCGCTCAGCGTGCTGCTCCCGGCGTTCGTGCTCAGCGAACTCAAGGTGGCGTTCCTGATTGGTTTGCAGGTGATCCTGCCATTCCTGGTGATCGACCTCGTGACCTCATCGCTACTCACCGGTCTGGGGCTGTCGTCGCTGCCTCCGTTGTGGGTGTCGCTGCCGCTGAAGCTGTTGGTGTTCGTGTCGATCGATGGCTGGTTCCTGACCGTCGAGATGCTTCTGCAGAGTGTGAGTACCGCCTGATGTCTGCTGAGTTCGGACTGGAATCGATGCTGGCCGGGCTGTGGGAGACTCTCACGGTCGCGGGTCCGGTGTTGGCCTGCCTGCTCGCAGCCGCCTTGGTCATCAACCTCATGCAGGCCACGACTCAGTTGCAAGATCCCTCGTTGGCGATCATTCCTCGGCTACTGATCGGCGGGGTGGCGTTGCTGTACCTGCTGCCGTGGATGGTGGATCGCCTGGGTGAGTTCACCCGCGAGACGATCCAGCGCGTGGCCAGCGGCGGGTTCTCGTAGCTACCTTCGCCAGAAGGTGGGCGAACACTCCCGGCGTACGCGGTGGCCGACAGACTTCCGAAGTCTTCCGAGACTTCAGAAGTCTACGCCCAGC
>JAYTWO010000533.1:0-2590 GCA_043743415.1 Planctomycetota bacterium | reverse complement strand
GGCGTGACCCCGATCGACAACTTGCTCATCGATTATAATGGCCAGAAAATTGCGGATGTCGGCTGGTTCTGGGACCATGCTGAGCAGCGACACAAGATCGCCCAGGACGTGTTAAGCGTAAATTATATATGCTCCAGAGGCAAGCATTATCCGCTGGAGTTTCGGCGGTTCCAGAAACGGGAGCAATGCGAGGCCCTGCGGCGAACCGTTCCAGAATCACACCGAGCTGTGCTGCCAACTCATCGACTGGGTCTGTTGCCCACGAGATTCCGGGGACGCTCACATTCGACAGATATTTTGCTTGTGTGGAGGTACTCAACCACATCCTCGCGCGGCGGGACCGCTATAGCGATTCGCGGGCCTACGTCGGCGACTTGAAGTTCAACCGCAAGCTGGAGTCGAAGGGTCGAATCATTAATGCGGAAGAACTAGCAGCCACAATCACATCCGAATACAAACATGAAGTCCGCCATGGCGAAAAGCGGCAATAAACCTACACCACCACGGCGCACATTCCCGGTGTCGACCACAAGGTGCGAATATTAATTATCTGGGACCAACGCCGCGACACACAGCCGAAGAAAATCCTCGTGACCAACCGCACCACCTGGGAAACCACACGCATCCTCCTCGCGTATCGCAAGCGCTGGACAGGCACGGAGACCTTCCATCGAGACGGCAAGCCACAGCTCGGCCTGGGCCAGTGCCAGCTGAGAAGCAGCCAGGGTCAGATACGACACATGGACCTGGTCTTCTTGGCGTACACACTCCTGATGTGTGAACTGCGGCAGAACCGCGCCCAGGAATGGCCCTCCAACGACCGACAACCATCGGCAAAGCCTGCCGCGAGCTCCTGCGAGAAAACCTGTGTACCACCCTGGAATGGCCCTTCATCCAAGTCACAGAACATGGCCAAACCGCCGATCGCGTGATGCTGCGACTGGGGATCGGGTGAAATGCAAAACTACAGTCGAAAGACGGATCGCGAACGAATTGCTCCCGTCGTTGAGCCTCTTCATCTGCGTTCATCTGTGGCTCACAGACTTTGGGGCATGAGGAACTGCTGTGGATTTCTGCCGCTGCCTACTTTCAAGATGCAAACCCAATGTCGCTTGACGCTCTGCGTCGCAATTCACGACGCGGAGCCTCGTGCTACAATGGGACACTCTATCCTCCTTCATCGAGTTCTCCCGTGCCCGCTCCTGCCCAGACCGTCTCTGTCGCCCTCGGCGATCGCAGCTACGACATCGTGATCGAGAGCGGGTGCCTGTCGCGGCTGGCCTTGATTGTTGAGCCGTGGGTGACGCGGTTCGGTCGCGGCAAGCCATCGCGGACGGCGGCGATCATTTCGGACTCGAATGTGCGGCATGGGGTGTCGCTGGTGTTGGCCTCGTTGAAGGCGGCGGGCTGGATCTGCGAGGTGATCGAACTCGAACCCGGCGAACCGACCAAGCGACAAGAAGTCATCTCCGCGATCTACGACCGGCTGGTGGCGATCCAGGCGGATCGCCGGACCGTCGTTTTCGCCGTCGGCGGCGGGGTCATCGGCGATGCCGCCGGGTTCGCCGCTGCCACGTATAACCGAGGCTTGCCGTTCATTCAGTGCCCGACCACACTGCTGGCCGATGTGGATAGCTCGGTGGGGGGCAAGGTTGGGATCAATCATCCGCAAGCCAAAAACCTGATCGGAGCGTTTCATCAGCCGCTGGGGGTCGTGATCGATACGTCAATGCTCGACACGCTCCCCGATCGCGAGTACCGCGCCGGGCTGGCCGAAGTCGTGAAGTATGGCGTGATCCTCGATGCCGAGTTCTTCACTTGGCTGGAGGAGCATGTCACCGAGATCAACGCCCGCGATCCAGTCGCCTTACAGTACGCCATCGCTCGCAGTTGCCGCCTCAAAGCCGATGTCGTCGAGCATGACGAGTACGAGCGGACTGGTCTGCGGGCGGTCCTGAATTACGGGCACACATTCGCGCATGCGTTCGAGGCTCTCAGCGGGTACGGCGAACTACTACACGGAGAAGCGGTGGCCATCGGCATGGTCTACGCCAGCCGTCTCGCCGAGCAACTCGGGCGGATCGATGCGGCCATGACTCAGCGGCAGGTGAAGCTGCTCGAGGCTCTGCACATGCCGACGCAACTCCCCAGTGGGTCACAATGGACCAGTGACGAAGTGATCTCGCGGATGCGCCTCGACAAAAAGTCCGAAGCCGGGAAGCTGCGGTTCGTCCTGCCGACGCGGATGGGCCATGTGGAGTTAGTCGATGGCGTGGATGAGGGCGTGGTGCGGCGGGTGCTGGCAGAGTGATCGCCCAATGGCCTGAGTCACCCGACGCGTCACGGCCTGTAGTTTTTATTAATCGTTTTCCACGAATCCTGGGTTTCCCCCTTCCCCTGGTGCGCGACGGGGCTTAAGGGGGGCGAGACGGCGAGGCGAGACGGCGAGGCGAGTTGTGGTCTGGGGGCGGCGATGATGGTCTCCGGGGCCGGGCCGGGGCGGGCTTGGATCAGGGGCATGAGGGTGCGGAGGTTGAACGCGCTCACCAGCCAGGTCCACTCGATGCGAACTTTTTTCAAGCCGCGCAGC
>JAYTWO010000532.1:0-4018 GCA_043743415.1 Planctomycetota bacterium | reverse complement strand
CTCGCGTCATACGCGGTGGGCCAGCGCCCAAAGCGGCTGGTCCCACCCTACGTTCTACGGCGTGGGCTTCAGTGCCTCCTCCAGTACCGGCAGCAGTTTCGCATTCCACACTGCGTACCCGTCCGGGTTGAGGTGCAGCATGTCGGCTTTGAAGAATTTCGGCTGGGGTTGCCCCTGGTCATCGAGCAACGTGCTGGCCAGGTCAACATACGCCAGATGTGGATCGCGGGCACAACGGGCCTTGAGCAGAGCGTTGGCCGCTTCCTGGTCGAGTCGCAACTTGGCTCGCGAAGGGCTGTATTTGATCGTCAGGCAGATCAGCTTGGCCTCGGGGAGCGCGGTGCGGTGTTTGGTAATCAGCGTCTCGAAGTCGGCCAGAATCTGGCAGGCGGTCTTCCCCCCGGCGAGGTCGTTGTCCCCTTCATACAGCACCACGACGCGCGGCTGGTGAGGGGGCACGACCCGCTCATAGAAGAGAGCCGCCGCCGCCATGTCCGACCCGCCAAACCCCCGATTCACGGTGGGCAGGTTCGGAAATGAGGTCGAGAGATCCCACAGCCTTGCACTCGAACTGCCATAGAACACAACTCCGCCGTGTACGGGAGCGGTGGACTTGTCGGCGGCCTCGAACTTCTGGATGTCGGCCTCCCACTTGGACTGAGTGGCTGGCTTCTCTTCCGCGCGGAGAGAGACCACTCCCCGCGACGCACTCACCCAGAAAACACTTGCCACGATCGCAAATCGAAAGACGTTCAAGACACTCTCCTGGGAAGATCGGAATCACTCACAGTGATCCTATCGACCTGCGGGGAGAGGAGAAAGTCGGTGGGATTTCCGGCAGGTCTAGCCAGACTGTCATGGGCCATGGATTCTGCCATCGCCAGCAAGGCGACGACTGAGGCAGGCGGATGCAACTGGCCTCCCCGCCACCCCGCTAGCCGGGGTGGTTCCCGCGCTGGTGTGCTACAGTAGCGCACCAGCCCGGGAACCACGGGGACGAGCCCCAGTGGCGGGGAGACTTTTCTGCCTGCCTACCTGAATGGCAACTCCGACCGCACCGCTAGGCCGCTTTGCGTTGGCTCTGCGACGGGCTGCTCTCCATAGGCGTCGGCTGAGTCGCTGCGGAGGGCAACCCGGCGATGAGATACATATTATCATTCACCGGATTGCGGTCGAGCCAGGAACATCGAGTGACCTCCAACCCGCAACGCCGCACGAGTTGCATCAGCGTGTCCGGGGTGAAGTAATTCACATGATCCGGAAAGCGGAACCCGCTCCAGCGCTGGCCTTGGAGTTGGCGATTCCAGGATTGAAAGTTTGGCACCTTGATGATGATCTGGCCTCCGGGGCGTAACGTCCGCACGGCAGCGCGCAGAACGGGGCCCGGAGCGGTTTCGTGTTCCAGGTAGCACTTCATCATGATGCCGCTGAAGAACGCCTCGGGGAGTTGTTGAAACCCAGTGAGGGCATCCGACTGCACGATTTGGACTCCACGAGTGGCCAACCTCTTCGTGGTGTTCACCACCGACACGGGGTCGATCTCAATGCCATAGAGCTGATAGCGCTCATCCAGCATTCCCAGAAACTTCCCGCCTCCGCAGCCGACATCCAGGACCGGACCCGGCTCAAATCGGGCGTGTGCCAGGTTGGCGCACTTGTGGCGAAACAGCAACTGCCGGCGCAGGGCTTTCCAGGCGTGGCGAAGGCGTGTGGTGATCGGTTCCGCGTTCAAACGGCGTTGTCGTTCCAGGGGAGCGGTGCTGGTCCAGCGGAAGTCCCCCGCGAGCGATGCGTAGTCCACGGCATTTTCGAGATAGACAAATCGACACTCGGGGCAGTCCCGAATCGTCCACTCGTCGCGCGACCAATGCGAACGAGGCTCGTGGCGATTGTCCCGTTCACAGAGGGGACAGGTTCGCTGTAGCAGTTGAGGTTCGGCCATGAAATCTCGTCCTGAGTGTCGGCTGCTGAGCCATCCCGTCTGACGCCAATGAATGCGGCCGAAAGTTAAGTCGGAACCGCCTCAGAACGCAATCCCAGCTTGAGGTGGAAGTTCCGGACGAGGGCGAGACGCATTCTGCCAGCCCGCCCGTTCCGCGAGTCAGGGTCGGTCTCGGGCGACCGCAGTACGGCAAGCTTTAGCACCGGCACCGGAAGGTTCCCCTGATGTTGTGATTCCTGATCCCGGTCAGGCCTCAACTGACCGGGAGGGAGGAAGAGGTTCACAAGATCATGGGAGCAAGATCATGAAGAGGGGAGCTGAGGATTGGGAATTCGCCTGGGCAATTGCGTCATTGCGAGTCTCTCGTCATCCGCGGTCCGAGGGGACACTCGGTGTCGGGGCAGCTGTTGGAGTGGCTTGTGGAGCACGGCCAATCTCTCCTGCCGAGTGGGGTGCGGACTGGCCCTTAAGTGCGTTGACGCCGTTCGTCTTCTGATTGTTGCAAGGACTGGTGCCAGCGGGTTTGGCGGAGCCAGGCATCGAGGAGACCGGAGAGCAGGCAGGTGACTCCGGCACAGGCCAGCGCGAGGGAGGTCCAGGTGCTGCCTTGTTGAATGAGCGTCGACGACTCACTCGCGGAGACCACCACGCGGAGGGCGAACTCGCTGAGTACGGCCAATGCGAACACTCCGCAGGCCAGCTTGATTGAGAGCAGGCTCGACCGCTCCAGGGTGTGCCAGCCGAGCAGGCGAGTGAAACCGGAGGCGGGGGAGATCCGCTCCTCATGAGGCAGCAGAGTGACCGGGCTCCACACGAAACCCACCTGGGCGAGGTCGGTCAGGAGAGCGGCCGCCCAGCAGGCTGCCCAGATGCGGAACACCTCTTGGGCGACGCGCCAACTGGCGGGGCTGAATTCATCGGACGCATGGATGGCCGAGAGGTGGGGGCTATCAAACCCGCTGGCGACGAGGGCTTGCAGTGCCAGGACCAGTTGCGGCAGGCACGCATGACTCGCCCATGCAGCGGTGAGCAACACGACACCGGCGGTGAGTTCGGGGCTGCGCGGAGAGACGCCGAGACGGCGGGCCTCGCGGAGTCGGTGCTGGCTAAGCGGGGCCGGGGATGAGGAGTCACTCATGGGGGAGGCTCCTCGGAAAGGATGAAGGGGGAAGGGTGAAGAGAGAAGGCTGGACTCGCGACTTGTTCGTCGATCCGCTCGGCCTGCCAGGGGAGGACGACGACCAGTAGCACGCAGGTGAGGGCGGCGCGGATGGGGGACATCGCTTGGCCGATGCCGACGCCTAAGCCGCGACCGAGCATGGCTAGCCCCGCCTGGATCAGTCCCGCCACCAGGCAGACCGGCAACGCGACTCCGATAGCGAGTTCGCTCCAGCCGCGCACTAGCCCGAGAGTCCACTCGGGAACTTGTGAGGGGGAAACGATCGTCCCCAGTGGGATCACCACGAGCGAGTCGATGGCCCGCTGCATGACCGCTAAGTCAGCTCCCCAGGGCGGGGTCGTCAGCATCAGCCACGCTCCAATCCAAGTGAGCACCTGCGCACACCCCGAGGTGTTGTCGTCTGCATCCGGGAGGACTGGCTCGGCAGTGAGTCCGGTGGAAGTCTGCTCGTCGATCCAGGTTCCGGCGGTCTGGAGGGCGGAGAGGATGACTCGCAGGCCGATGCCGAGGGTGACGCCGGTCACGAGTTCGCTGACAGCTGCGGCGATGGAGAATGTGGTCACCGAGTCGGCGTTCAGACCGCCGAGTGCGACTCCCAAGACGATGGCGATCGCGATACGGGCACGGATGGGGACGGTGGCCAGCACAGGCAGGACGGCGACTGTTGCTCCGATGCGCAGAGCAGCCAACCCGGCGGCGGCGAGTTCGCCGGGGTGGAAGGGGAGCAGTTCAAACGGAAGGGAGGGCATGAGGGAGAGGTCGTCGCTACGTTCGCCAGAACGTGGGCTGAGGGAACTGTCAGCCGAACGCTGGGCGTAGACTTCTGAAGTCTCGGAAGACTTCGGAAGTCTGTCGGCCACCGCGTACGCCGGGAGTGTTCGCCCACCTTCTGGCGA
>JAYTWO010000531.1:0-2643 GCA_043743415.1 Planctomycetota bacterium | reverse complement strand
TGGAGCATGCGACGTGAATTGGTGTACGCTAACACTCGCTCTCAGTTCTCCCTCCCGAGGTTCCCCATGCGCTCACTCCTCTGCCTGCTGCTGCTCACCTCCACACTCACGGCTGCGGAGATCAAGTTCGAGGCGCAAGACCTCGACCCCGAGATCGCGAAGGTGGCCTGTTACGCGGTCACGCTGGCCGATGTGAACACGGATGGGAAGCTGGATATCGTGGCGGTGACCGAGAACCGTGTGCTCTGGTACGAGAACCCGACGTGGAAGCCGCGCGTCATCATCGAGGATCAGGTCGAACGCGATCACGTCTGCATTGCTGCGCATGACATTGATGGCGATGGGCAGATCGACTTCGCGCTGGGGGCCGGTTGGACCAAGATCGGGACGATGTATTGGCTGAAGCGAGGGGCGTCGCTCGATGAGAAGTGGCAAGTGTTCCCGATTGGCAAGGAGGTCTCGACTCATCGCATGCGGTTCGGCAACGTCCTCGGCCAGGACCGGCCTCAGTTGGTGGTCTCGCCGCTGAATCCCAGTGAAGCCCCCGGGGTGCGGCTGCTGGCGTTTGAGATTCCAAAGGCCCCGATGACCGACCGCTGGCCGCTGACTGTGATCGATGAGTCGCTGCACCGGGTGCATAATCACTGGCACCTCGACCTCAACGGGGACCAGGTCGATGGCACGCTGGCGGCGAGTCAGGAGGGGGTGTTCCTGTTTCGGCATGAGGGGAACGGCAAGTTCTCCAAGCGCCAGATCGGCACCGGGGCAGCAGGCACCAAGCCCGAGGAGACGGGAGCGGGCGAGGTGAAACTTGGTCGCCTCGGCCAGGACAAATTCTTTCTCGCCACGATCGAGCCGATGCACGGCCACAGCGTCGTCGTCTACACCGGCCCGATGCCGCTCCCGGAAGGGCAACTGGCTGACCGGCAGGTGATCGATGATTCATTCAAGCAAGGCCACGCGCTGGGGTGTGCTGACCTGGACCACGACGGCGTCGACGAAGTCATCGCCGGACACCGAGAGCCGAACACCGACGGGAAGGTCGCGGTCTACTACTATCGAGCGAGCAACGACGCCGGAACGAAGTGGGACCGCCACCCGCTCGATCTTGGCGGGATGGCCTCCGAGGATCTGGTGACCGGCGACCTCAACGGGGATGGGTATCCCGAGGTCATCGCCGGAGGCCGGTCGACGCACAACCTGAAGCTGTACTGGAACCGGACGGGGAAGTAGACACTTGTCTGGCACCAGCCCGCTGCGCCAGCAAGGGCCGCGTGCCAGAAACCCTTGCTGGCGCAGCGGGCTGAATTCCAGATCGAATCTCGCAGCCGTCTGGTCGTCGAGTGGTCGACCTGCCATCCCACGGGGAATGGGGAATGTCGTGAGCTGCCGACTTTTGTGATGCACACACGGATTGCGGAATTCTTGACCCGCAGGACAAACTGGCCAGCTGCGAGAACTTCCGGCATGGTGGTGTACTTTGATTCCTTGGCGGGTCTATAATCAGGTGTTGATGCCTCGCGCGGGTTGTTTGGCACCCTCCTGACCCGCCACACCTCCGGCTTCTGGCCGCTCCTTCCGGACTCCTCCCGTGACATTCCGTCGTGTTCTTGCTGTCAGAACCCTGGTTCTGCTCAGTTGTTGTTGTGTCTGCCTGACGGGTTGCCCAACCGCTGAGGGGATTCATCAGGTCCGTGTTCCGGTGGAAGACTCCGAACGCCGGGAGACGAAGCCGACGCTCCCGGCAGCCACGAGTGAAGCCCCGGAAGCGGGTGGCCTCAAATACCAGACCCCGGCGGGCTGGACCGTCAAGGCGAATGGCCCGATGCGGCTGGCCTCGCTGGATATCATCGACGGTCAGCAGAAGTGCGATGTGAGTCTCATCCGCCTGGGCCCCGAACAGCCCGTGCTGGAGAACGTCAACCGCTGGCGAGGGCAGATCAAGCTCGCTCCTGCCAGTGAGAGCGAACTGCAACTCAAACCGATCCAATGCGGGGGGCACGATGGCCAGTTGGTGCAACTGGTCGGCGAGACAGAAACGATTCTGGGAGTCATCGTGCCTCAACCGGATGCGACTTGGTTCGTGAAGTTGCAGGGGCCGAATGCCCTGGCCCTCCGCGAACTGGAAAAGTTCGTGGCGTTTACCGAGTCGATCGAACTGCCCTGAGTGGGATAGGCTTCCAGCCTGTCATCACACGACTGATCAACAGATGACAGGCAGGATGCCTATCCCACTCCTCACTTCCGGAACTCCCGGTATGTCGACCCAAGAAATCCCCACTCAGTCCCGCCCTCAGTACGACGCGCCGTCGGGACTCTGGCCGACGATCAAGCTGATCCTCCAGCCGCTGGCGTCACTGAAATTGACGGTGGTGCTGTTGGCGATGTCGGCGTTCATCGTGCTGGCTGGGACATTGGCCCAGGTGAATGCGGATGTGTGGGAAGCGGTGCGGATGTACTTCCGCATCGACATGGGTGAGCTGACGCAGTCCCGCTCGATTGGCGAGGTGTTTCGCAACCTGTTCGTCAGGATCGATTGCCAGATTTTCGCCCCGCCCGCGTTCTTCCCCTCGAAGCCCGACCTGAAGCCGTGGGTGGCCTTCTGGTTCCCGCGCGGTTGGACCATTGGTGCGGTAATGCTAG
>JAYTWO010000530.1:0-3873 GCA_043743415.1 Planctomycetota bacterium | reverse complement strand
AGGCGAGCGGTGGGCGTAAGCCCTCCGAGGAGTCGAACGCTGGTTGATTGGTGACGCGAACAGGACTCGGAGGGCTGACGCCCACCGCTCGCCGAGGATCATCGCTCTTGGTCCACAGTCGAACGATGTCGCGTCCCAGCGTGAGGGCGTTCTGGTACGCCGCCTCATCGAGTTCGAAGCACTCGGCGCTTCCGATCAGAGACGAACACCACACCACCAAGTCGGCCCGCGAGACTTGCATCTGCCGGAGGCTCTCCGCCTGAGCGGCGACTCCAACCGATTGCGAGTCGACCCCCGCCGTGTCGATCAACTCCAGTGCCAGCCCGTGCCAGTGGAGTTCCGCGCTGAGATAGTCGCGCGTGGTTCCGGCCTGGTCGGAGACGATGGCCCGCTGCTCGCCGACAAGCCGATTGAACAAGGTACTCTTCCCGGCGTTCGGCAACCCGGCGAGCACCACGCGCGGACGGCTGCCGCTGACCATGCGGTCGTCGCTCTGTTGCAGCAGTCGCTCGGTCAACTCCAGTGCCGCTGCGATACGACCGAGCATCTGTTCGCGATGCACAAACTCGATGTCCTCATCCACGAAGTCGAGCCCCGCCTCCAGGTCGGCCAGGTCCAACAACAGCGACTCGCGCACCTCTGCAATCTGCCGCGAAAGGCCGCCCGCCAGTTGAGTCAGCGCGGTTTGCAACTGCTCATGGTCAGCGGCGTCGATGACCCCCAGCACCGCCTCAGCCTGCACGAGGTCGACCCGCCCGGCCAGGAACGCCCGCAGTGTGAACTCCCCCGCGCGGGCTGGTCTCGCTCCATCTCGGTAGAGCTGTTCCAGGACCGCATCCACGATCGGCGGCGACCCGATCAGGTGCAGTTCCGCCGATGGCTGGCCGGTGTAGCTACGAGTGGTGGGCCAGAGCCAGAGCTCGACCGGGACGGGGACGCGCCAGCCCTCGATCTGATAGTGGCCAGAGTCGCGCAGCGGTCGCGGAGACTCGCTCCACTCGACCGTGGTGGAACGTACAAACCGCTTCTTCAAAACTTCGATCACCTCTGCCCCGCTCAGTCGGATCACACTCCGTTCCGCCGGTCCCGCCGGAGTCGCAACAGCGGCGATCACATCATCCAGATCGAGGGTCATACGATCACTCTGTGAGAACTCAATCGAATTGCAATCAGGCGAGGGGAGGGCGTCAGCCCTCCGAGGAGTCGGACGCGAGCGGGCCGGTCACGCGATGGGGACTCGGGGGGCTGACGCCACCCCGCTCGCCAGACCTCGCCATTTCATCAACCGCCCGTGCGGGCTGGGGCCGCCTGCTCACGTCGTTCAGCCGCCGCCATGCCAACAATGGGGAGTTCACCGAGCGGAGTCTGCCGGTCCTCAGTCAGGTAATCGAGCGGCGTTGAATCGACACTCTTCCGCAGCAGCAGGAACATGACCGTGATCGCCACCCAGAAGAAGCTATGCGCGAAGGCGTTGATGCCGAGGGTAATCAGACCTCGGGAGAAGTGGAGCAGGCTCACCGTCGTCTTCGTCAGGAGTGGTTCGCCCACCGGCTGAGGCTGGAACTGTTGCCAGATGGCGTCGGGGCTGCCAGAGGCCAACGACATCACCGCCAGATAGTCGGCCTGCACCGCCAGCCAGCGGACGCCGAAGAGCATGCAACCTCCCATGACCAGAATCAGCAGTGTCATCCCGATCACGTACCACGGTCGACTGAACAGATAGTTATAGGAGCGGCTCAGCCCGTCAAAGGCATCGGTCCCCTCGACTCCAATGGTGGCCACCATCAACGGCCAGCAGAGCGTCAGCCCCAGCAGGAGCAGAGCGAGGATCACTCCGCACAGCCACAGCAAGAACCACCCGCCGGCCACGACCGGCTGCCCCACCGCCGGAATGCGAGTGATCCACCCGGCCACGACACACGGGAACCAGAAGGCCGCGACACCAATCATCGGGAGCAGTGGCGAGGCGAACGCCGAGAGGGCCCGACTGCGACAGTACCTCGCGGCCTCGCCCCAACTCACGTCGCGGCCCATAAAGTCGAGTGCCGTCAACCGACACAGCAGCGTTCCGAAGAACGACCACACCGCCCAGATCCACAACAGCTCTGCCACCGCCAGCGAGGTCCGGCCCCAATGAAACCTGGCTTCGATGAGCGATTGACCTTGATCCAGAACATCCGTCACCGGGGTCAGCGTCTGCGGCCCCAGACCGATCGCAAACCGGATCGTCGACCACGGATCAGCCAGGATGACCCGGGCAGTAGGAATCTGTCGATAGTTCCCGCTGCCAAGGAATGGCCCCTCGTGGTCCTGAAACAGATACCTGTTCTGCCACGGCAACCGGCCTGACAACTCCCCAGCAGCGGGAGACGCCCAATGTCTCCCCAAAGCCGGCAGCGATAATAGCAACAACGCCCCCATCGCCAACACCAGCTTGCGAGGATCAAACGCCATTCGCAACGCCGACCCCAAGTGCAACCACGGCAACCACCGGCGTAGCCGCGCCGCATCGGTCAGGAAGAATTCTTCCTGCAACGGTTCCGGCGGATGGGAGGTCAGGGGGTCGCTCATACTTGGACAGTTTATACCAACCCAAGCCCCGAACAACATTGTGGAGTGACACGGACGCCGCACGGGGAGTTCTGTGTGTGCGTCCCCATCGTCGGATGAACCGGTATTTTTCACTGACCGAGCGCCTAATACCTGAGCCCGACCCGCCCTGGATTCAGCAGCTCGTGCGGGTCGAGGGCCTGGCGGATTCCGGACATGATGCTCCAGTCCTCCCGGCGGTTCCCCAGCACGGCGGCGTTCTCGCGAATTGACTCCGGACCGCCGCTCAGGGAGGCGTTCCCTGGCACGGCGGCGACCATGTCTCGCAGCTTGTCCCAGTAGACGGGAAGAGCTTCGCGGGTCGAGTGCCGGTCGGGGAGGATGCCATGAATGATGCCATTGGCGGCGTGCGATTGGATGACTAATCCCTGCAATGTCAGCTGGGACACGAACCCCGTGACCTGCGACGGTGGCACACTGAGGTGGACGATGAACGTGTCTTCCGGCGCGGCGGTGAACTCGGTCATGGCCGAGAGTACCACCAGCGAGTCGACCGAGTTCCAGACCACTTCGTGCAGCGGACGCACGGCCCGCAGCTCCTCCAGAATCGCCTGCACTTGCCAGCGGACTTCGGCTTCGGAGCCTTCGAAGGCGAGGCACACTCCGTGCTGCCCGCTGGGAATTTTCCGCTCAGACAAGTCGGCGATCCGCTCGGCTCCTCGCGGGTTGTAGATGTCCACGGCGACCGGACGGGTACTCGTCGTCACGAGCCGTTGGAGCGCCCGTTCGACGCTGTCAGAGCTGTCGAACGAGAGCCAGACGACTTGCGTCTGCTCCGGCATCGGCCTCAGCTTGAGGGTGACTTGCGTGATGATCCCCAGGGTGCCCAGAGATCCGATCAGCAGCTTGCACAGGTCATACCCGGCCACGTTCTTGACGACTCGCCCCCCCGCCGAGAAGAGTCGCCCCTGGCCATCGATCGCGGTGACTCCGATCAGGTAATCGCGAAACGTCCCGTGCCCGAACCGCCGCGACCCGCTGACGTTCGTGGCGATCGCTCCCCCGATCGTGGCCAAACCGGCTTGCGGAATGTCGATCGCCAAACGTTGCCGTTCCTCGGCCAGGATCAACTGCAAGTCACGCACCCGCAGGCCCGCCTCGACCGTGATCGTCATGTCGCGTGCCGGGTAGTCGATCACCTGGTGCAAGCCGGTGAGGTGCAACTCCGTGGCCTGCCGCCGCAAGGGATAACCACAGCGGAGAGCGGTCTGACCGCCCAGGGGAGCAACCGCCTGACGCTGCGCAGCCACCTCCCTCTGCATG
>JAYTWO010000529.1:0-14915 GCA_043743415.1 Planctomycetota bacterium | reverse complement strand
ACGACACTCAGCAAACTTCCCACTGATTCGCCCGCACCAGGATGTGCCGCCATGCCAGACACCGCACTCCTCTCGGGAACATCGTCACTCGTCCCGACCACACGCCACATCACACGGGTACTCCGACTCGTGCTATGCCTGCTGGCCGGTCTCGGGATGGCGACCAGTTCCGGGTGCCTCTCGATGACGCTCTGGCGGCACCGAGAGCCGAAGCTGTCCAAGGCCGACCCGCCGCTGCCGCTGAACGCCACCTCCGAAGAGATCCTGGCCCGCATTAATCAGAACGCCTACAGCGAGTTCTCGCCCGACGGTCTGAAGTCCTACCGCTGTGACGATGTCAGCGTGCGCATGCAGGGAGTGCCCGCTCCGATGCGGGCGTCGATGATGGTCGAGGCTCCACGCAACCTGCGGCTGCGGGTGGCCAATCCGCTCTCTGGGGGAGAGGCCGTCGACATCGGTTCCAACGAGGAACAGTTCTGGATGTGGGCCAAGGACTCCCAGCCCGCCAACGTGCTGGTCTGTTCGCATGACCAGATTGCGATCGCGACGCAGGTCACCTCACTGCCGTTGCCGTTTCGCCCCGACTGGCTGATGGAGGTGCTGGGAGTCTCCCCCATCTCGGGGAGCAAATATGAGGTGCGCCGCGAGAAGCCAAAAAGTCCCATCGTCGAGTTGGTCTCCGTCCAGCGGACACCCGACCAGAAACCAGTCCGCCGGATCGTGAAGGTCAACACTCTGTACGGGGTCGTACTCGAACACCGCGTGGAGTCCATGGAAGGTCAGAAGATCGCCCGCGCGACGCTCTCTCGCCACTGGCGCGATCCCGTCTCCAGGCTCATCCTGCCTCGGCAGATTGCCATCGACTGGCCCGCAGCTGACCAGCATCTGGCGTTGACGCTGGAGCTGAACACGGTCGACTTCAATCCTCCCTCCGAATCTGTGGCGATGTGGCAGGTGCCGCACATGGCCGATTACCCGGAGTTCGACCTTGGAGAGTACGCGCTCAGTAAGCTTGGACACTCTGAAACCCGTACGGTTTCGGAAGGCCGCTCCGCACCGCCGCTCGCCGATCGGCAGAAGAAGGGACGGGTCACCCTGGATGACAATCTGGACAAAGAGGAGGTCCTCGACGTTCCCGATGCGGGCGAAATGGCGAACGACGGGGCGTGGACCGATGAGCAGTCGCTGGAGTCGATTGAACGCCCGATCCGCAGCGCCTCCGTCATTGAGGAAGCCACTTCGCCCGACGCCTCCGCCGGTGAACCTGCACTCGACGCGTTCTCCGAAGAGGTTCCCCCCGAGAGCGAATCCGCTACGGCGCGACCGTTTCCCGGTGGGTTGTAAGGGAACCGCGATCGCCGACAGGCAACCCGCAATCCCCTCTGTTCTGCTCCCTCCCCCTCCTCTGATACCGCCCGCCATTTGACTTCCCTCCCAGCGTGTGATAATTCCCATGCTGGACAACACTCGTTGTGATGCCCCGTTGACCTTCGGACCTCCTCCCCCACAGCCCATCGCATGAAACGGTCTCCTCTCCACCGCGACTACCGGGTTCTGATTGCCGACGATGATCGCGGCTTTCGGGAGACGCTGGAGATCATTCTGGAGCCGCACTTCTTGATTCTGGCGGTCGAGTGTGCCGAGCAGGCGATCGAGGTCGTCGAGCACGACCCGATTGATCTCGTGCTGTTCGACATGCACATGCACGAGCTGACGGGATTGCAGGCGCTGGTCCTCGTGAAACAACTCCGCGCGGACCTCCCCTGCATCTTACTCACCGCCGATTTCACCGAGGCATTAAAGCGGCAAGCCCTCGCCGCCCACGCGCATGCGGTCCTGAAAAAACCAGTCGCCAGACGCGATTTGATTGTGCAAGTGGGGACCGCACTCTGTTCCGTGTACGATGATCCCGAGCTGGCCGAATGGCTGGCCTGTTGAAGCCTCTGGGACGGGGTGATACTCTGGTGAAGAGACGCGATCCGCAGGACACGTCATCTCCCCTCGACCATCACCCTGAAATTACCGCAGGACTCGACTCCGATGGCTTCCGTGACGTTTCAGGTACTCGATGGATTCGAGGCAGGACGCCTGTACTGCGACTTGCTGACGCCGATTACGATCGGACGCGAAGAAGAGAACGACATCCGGCTCAACGACGATCGCGTCAGCCGCTTCCACGCCAAGATTCAAGACGACGCCGGTCGCGTCATCATGACCGACCTCGACAGCACCAACGGCACGCGGATCAACGGCCACCCGGTCCGCATGCGCGTGCTCCAACTGGGGGATCAGATCCTGTTCGGTCGCTGCCTGATGGTCTATGGCAGCCCGGAGCAGTTGGCCAGTTTGCATGAATCGCCGAAGAAGATGTCCGATTCGGGGATGTCGATCCTGCCGCCGGGAGATGAGGAAGGCACGCACCTTCCGTATCCGCTGGAGCCCGTCCCACAGAAGGATCCGTTCGGCGGCCATCGCCCCGAGCTGCCCCAGGGGCTGACTCCGCTGCAAGCCGTGCAGGTGTCCGACCTGCTCTCCTTCGTGCGGGCGAATGTGCTGTTCATCCTGGAAAGCGGCGAGGAACAGAAGCCGGTCCCCTTGAAGGGCAGCCACCGCATGACCGTCCCCCCCGAAGCCTGGCACCTGCTGCAAAAGGTCCAACTCGATCTCTCGCAGTACCTGCGCGAGATCTCCGAGCCGGGTCGGTAACAGCGAGCGGCCAGACTTCGCGGACCACAAGCCTCCGGAAGTCTGTCGGCCACCGGAACGGCCCAGTGCCTCCCCCACGTTCTGGCGAACGCAGCTACGGCACTTCCAGCACATCCGCGTCTTCCGCCAGCTCGGTGGCTGGGAAAATCCGGCGGGCCGTCTCCAGCCCGAGCGGATCGTCCTCGGGGTGTTGGGGATCAATGTGAGTCAGGACCAATCGGATCACCGCAGCGTCTTTCGCGAGGTTCGCGACCTGGCTGGTGTGGCTGTGGCCGGTCTTTTCGCACCACGCGGCCATGTCGTCGGCGAAGTTGCACTCGTGGACGAGCAGGTCGACGCCCCGGATGAACTCGGTGTAGGTGCCGTCCACCGTGGTGTCGGTCACATAGGCGAACGACCGGGGTTGGCTGGCCTGCTCCCAGTCGACGCGAAAGGCCCGCGACCCACCCGGATGACTGGGCAGCGGGTGATGCGAGACCTCGATGTCGCCGATGCGGTACTGCCGCCCCGGCTCCAGTTCCACCAGTTCGAACCCCGGCCAGACCGGGAACACCGCGTCGTGAAACAGGTGCTGCTGAACGGCCCGCATCACCTTCGGAGCCGCGTAGAGGCGACACGACCGAATGTCCCCGCGCAGGAGTGGCACCAGCAGATACGTCAGCCCGCAAATATGGTCGAGATGCGAGTGCGACAGAAACACATGCAGATCGGGAGTCCGCAACCGCGCGGGCAATCGGAATACGCTCGTCCCGGCATCGAACGCGATCCCCACCTCGGGCAGCAAGACACACGCCGTGTGCCGCCGCTCGTTGGGGTGAAAACCGCCCGTACCAAGGAGTTCGATCCGCATGATCGGTTCATTGGAGCATACGGGGGGGCGGGGGGGAAGGAAGATTGTTGAGGGTTGAGCGACTGCAGCGACTGAGCGACTGGCGTTCGTCCCCTCTCGCCGCTGCCCACTGTGGCCATCTCCCCACGCGGCGCATCGGGCGACTCATTCGGGGAGGTGTCCCTGAACAGGGCGGAACCGTATCCTTGCAGTCCCCCAGCGCGATTGCTACCTTGCGGCCTCTTCTGAGGAGGGGTTTTGCGCTGAACGACCGCGCGGGGCCTGCCTTGGTGGGGCAGGGGAGGGAACCTCACCCCAGCACACTCTGTTCGCGAAAGTCTCCCATCCAGTGGTGCAAACCATTCTGGAATCAAGAGATCGGGAGTTCGCGGCTCACGTTCGATTCGACTCAGGAACTGACTTCATGTCCACGCAGTACGTGTACTTCTTCGGCAACCAGAAATCTGACGGCGACGGCAAGATGAAGACCTTGCTCGGTGGCAAGGGAGCCAATCTGGCCGAAATGATCAACATCGGCTTGCCCGTGCCAGCCGGTTTCACGATCACGACCGAGGTGTGTAACTACTTCTACGCCAACGACCGGAAATACCCGGCGGAACTCGAAGCCCAGATCGCTGCGTCCCTCAAGAAGGTCGAAGCGGCTATGGGCGCCCAGTTCGGCTCCACCACGAATACCCTCCTCTTGTCCTGTCGCTCGGGGGCTCGCGAGTCGATGCCCGGCATGATGGACACCGTGCTCAACATCGGCCTCAACGACATCACCGTCGAAGCCCTCGCCAAGCAGTCGAAGTCCGAACGCTTCGCCTGGGACAGCTATCGCCGGTTCATCCAAATGTACGGCGAAGTGGTCATGGGCCTGAAGCCGCAGGAGAAAACCGATCCCGATCACTTCGAGGAACTGATCGAGAAGAAGCGGCACAAGGCCAACGTCGAATTCGATAGCCAGCTCACCGCCGAACAGCTCAAAGAACTCGTCACCGAGTTCAAGGCCGTCATCAAGAAGCACACCGGCAAGGAATTCCCCACCGATGCCATGGAGCAGGTTCGCGGTTGTATCGGTGCGGTGTTCAGCTCGTGGATGAACGACCGGGCGATCGTCTATCGCCGTATGTACAACATTCCTCACGACTGGGGCACGGCAGTCAACGTCCAGGCGATGGTCTTCGGCAACCTCGGCGATGACTGTGCGACCGGCGTCGGCCTGACCCGCGATTGTGCGATCGGCACGCCCGGCTTCTGCGGTGACTACCTCATCAATGCCCAGGGCGAAGACGTGGTGGCTGGCATCCGCACCCCGCTGCGGATCGAAGAGACCCTCGGCAAGGACATGCCCGCCGCTCATGCTGAACTCGACAGCATCGGCAAGACCCTCGAAAAGCACTTCAAGGAAGTCCAGGACGTTGAGTTCACCATCCAGCGCGGCAAGGTCTGGATGCTCCAAACCCGCAACGCCAAGCGAACCGGCTTCGCAGCTGTCCGCATCGCGGTCGATCTGGTCAACGAAGGTTTGATCACCGAGAAGGAAGCCCTCCAGAAGCGTCGCATCCCAGCGGATGACCTGAACCAGTTGCTCCAGCCGATCTTCGACACCGAAGCCAAGAAGGTCGCGACCACGGGCGATCGCCAGATCGCCAAGGGGATCAACGCCGGTCCGGGTGCTGCCACCGGTCAGATCGTGTTCCACGCCAGCGACGCGGAAGAGATGTACAACAAGGACAACAAGGCTCAGCTGATCCTCGTCCGCAAGGAGACCAGCCCGGAAGACCTGCGCGGGATGAAGGTCGCCAAGGGGATTCTGACCTCGTTCGGCGGAGCCTCCTCGCACGCCGCGCTCGTCAGCCGCCAGATGGGCAAGGTCTGCATCGTCGGCTGCGGCTCGATGGTCGTTGACTACGACAAGGCCACGATCACCGCCGGGGGCCAGACCCTCAAGGGTGGCGATTGGATCAGCATCGACGGCTTCACGGGCGAAGTCTTCGCGGGCAAGGTCGACACCAAGCCTAGCGAAATCGTCCAGGTGCTCGTCAACAAGACGCTCAAGCCTGCCGAGTCCGAGACCTACACCCGCTACGCTCAACTCATGGGCTGGGTCGACAAGTACCGCACGCTCAAGGTCCGGGCCAACTCCGAACAGGACGAGGCCCATCTGGCCGATGCGTTCGGTTGCGAAGGGGTCGGCCTGTGCCGCACCGAGCACATGTTCTTCTCGAAGATCCAAGAGTTTCGCGAGATGATCGTCTCGGAAACCCTGGCACAACGCGAAGCCGCTCTGGCCAAGCTCCTTCCGTTCCAGCGGGCCGACTTCACGACGTTGTTCAAGGTCATGGGCAGCCGCCCAGTGACGATTCGCCTGCTCGACCCACCGCTGCACGAGTTCCTTTCCGAGCATCACCTGCACGATGACGCCGGTCTGGCTGATCGTCTGGCCCAGTCGGTCGGGATCACCAAGGCCGCTGTCGAACGCCGGGTGGAAGAGCTGAAGGAATCGAACCCGATGCTCGGCTTCCGTGGTTGCCGTCTGGGGATCGTCTTCGCCGAAATCACCGCGATGCAGGCCCGGGCGATCTTCGAAGCCGCAGCTGACCTCAAGCAGCAGGGCGTCGATGTTCATCCGGAAGTCATGGTCCCGCTCGTCAGCTACAAGACCGAGCTCGACCACCAGACGAAGATCATCCGCGACACCGCCGAGAAGGTCTTCGCCGAGAAGGGCGTGAAGGTCGACTACCAGGTCGGCACGATGATCGAAGTGCCCCGCGCCGCTCTCACCGCTGGCGAGATCGCCCAGACCGCTGAGTTCTTCAGCTTCGGGACGAACGACCTGACCCAGACGACGCTCGGCATGAGCCGCGACGACTACGGTTCGTTCATCCCGCAGTACCGCGAAACCGACATCATCGGCGACGACCCGTTCCAGAAGATCGACCAGACCGGCGTGGGCCGCCTGATGAAGATCGCCTGCGAAGACGGCCGCGCCACCCGCGCCAAGCTCAAGCTCGGCATCTGCGGCGAACACGGCGGCGAACCCTCGTCCGTCATGTTCTGCCACAAGCTCGGCCTCGACTACGTCAGCTGCAGCCCGTTCCGCATCCCGATCGCGAAACTCGCCGCCGCCCAGCAGGCCCTGGAAGGCTAATCCCGTAGCAGAATTCGTAAGAATTCTGCCGTCTCCACGTCCTCCCCTCTCCCCCCGGGAGAGGGGCCGGGGGTGAGGGCCGAGCGACCAGCCCGCGTTGCATCCCCACAATCCCAAAGACCGCCGAGGAACCCTCCCCGGCGGTCTTTGCCATTCATAGAACGAGCCCTCTTTGGTCCGTCCTGCACTCGGTCGGGTGAGCGGAGAGGTTTCTTGAATGGTGTGGGCGAAGACTCAGGATTTTCAGGTTCATCCGACTATTTGGGGGGATTTCGAAATGCCTGACGGCATCTGGATTTAAGGAGGCATGGCTCCGTTGTCCAATGTGCCAATCCCGAAAGAGGCCCCTGGCCGAGAACCTTGGCTAGGGGCTGACACGCCATGGGCGCATCGGATGTACCAGAATTGGACGCCCTGTCGCTGGCCCACTTCGTCGTCCGGGCCTTGATGGTCGAGGCGGCCCAGTTGTTGCCGCTCGACCCGGATCGCCTGTCGCTTACGAGCTGCTTCCGCGTTCTGAAATGTCGCCCGCCCGAATGCCAACCTCCGACGACTCACGCCTTCGCCGACTGGCACGCCGCCCTGATCGAGGAACGGCAAGACGAACAACTCCCCCCCGCCGCCACTGCGCCGCCACCGCATCAACCCCCGCGTGATCAAACGCAAAATGTCCCAATGGCCCAAGCAGCGAGACTAACACAAGCCCCCGCCCAGACTCAACAAACCGTTTGCAGACACCATCGTGATGGCGAATTGAACGGTATTGGGTTTGAGCGGCGACGCGAGGCTTTGAAGCGGAGCGGTGTCGCTACACATCCCCGGTCGGAGCGGCCACGGGAACGGGGCGTTTGAAGGCCCCATCCGTATCGATCGCATAGTCGCGGACCAGCGCCTTGTCAAAATCATACACGTCAAAGAAATCGGTCAACTGGTCGCGGTCGGTTTTCCGCATTTCACCGCATTCGATCAGTTCGAAGACGATGCGACCGAAGTCATCGGTCGACTTGACGCCCCAGTGATTGAACACAGTCTTGGCCAGCATGCCGAACTTTTTTAGTCCCAGTTCGCGAGCCCCCTCCAGCAGTTCCGGTCCGCAGATATGCGCGGAATCGTCATCGGCGTCCTGAGCCGTTTTCTTCAGATGCTCCTGCGTGAATTGCAGAGCCTCGAAGATGAATCGGTAGGCATCCGGGTGGAACTTCAGCCGAGAGGGACGCAACCTGCTGGTGAGGGCCATGAATCCGAGTCCTCAAAAGGGATGCCACTTCCGCACTCCACGATGGAACACGGCTTTGAACTATATACCTTCATCGGTATCTCTGGAAAGCCCCTCTTTACAGATGAAGGCAATCCGATGCGATTTCTTGCGAAATGAGTGGAAACGCTGCTTCGACTCGGAGACCGTCTGCCGATCACACGATCACGCACAGCGAGTCGCCATTCCCGACACCAGTTCGTGCAGCAGAGCCAGCGAGGTCTCCGCCTCGGGCAGGGTCATCGTCATCGGCGGGCTGACCCGCAAGACTTTGCCTGCCAGTGGCCCCAGCAAGTGGATCCCGTCACCACCCGCGCGACCGAGGTAACAGGTTCGCACCAGTTCGATCGCTGTCTCCTGCGGCGTGCGACCACCGAACCCCGCGCACTCCAGACCGAAGACCAGCCCCTCGCCACGGACCTTGGCGATCACGCCGGTCTGCTTCAGGAGGCTCAAGCTGCGGCTGAATAGGCCATTGAGCTGGGCCGCATGCCCGAGGATATCCTCGCTCTCAAACTCATCCAGCGTGGCGACCACAGCTGCGGAGGCGAGCGGGTTCGCGCTCCATGTGTCCGACCCCTCGCCGTATTTCAGAGTGGCCATCAGGTCGTCGCGACCGACTGCGGCGCTCACCGCCACGCCGTTGCCCAGCCCCTTGCCCAGGCACACGATGTCCGGCTCGACGCCATACTTCTCGTATGCATACATCTGGCCAGTGCGACCGAAGTTGGACTGCACCTCATCCAGAATGAACACGATGTCATGCTCGCGGCACCACGATTGGAGCAGTTGCAGGTAAGCTGCGGGCGGGTGGAAGCTACCGCCACCGCCGAGGTACGGCTCGGTGATGAGGCAGTTGATCTTCCGCCCGTGTTGAGTCCACAGGGCGTCGAGTTCCCGGCGATACGGCGTCAGATCGACCGCCTCCAGCGACCGGGAGAGGTCGTCGATCTCCTCGCGCGGGAACCCGACGAACTTCACGCGTGGGTCGCGGTCGGTGTCGGTCTCCGAACCCGTCACGGCCCCAGCCAGCCCCTTCTTGCCGTGAAAGCCGTACCGCGTGGCCACGATCAGATCGCGCGACTCATCGCGATGCAAGCAGGCCCACAGCGCCTTCTGCACCGCCTCCGAGCCGCTCGCCGCCCACATCACGGTCTCCATCCGCGAGCCGCCGACGCTGGCTCGCATGCTCCGAAGCAATCGCTGCACCGCCAAGCCCTCGATCTCCGTCATCGCGTTATATGCGGTGAATGGCACCCCGACCGCGTACTCATTCGCTGCTGCGGGAGTCCCGAAGAGGGCGTTCTCAGTCCAGCCCAGATACCCGGCGAACCGCTGCAACCAGCGACGCGGGTTGTGGCCGAGATTGGAAACCAGCACCCCCGAGGTGTAGTCGTAGAGCCTTCGTCCGTCGCTGGTCCAGTGGAAGACCCCCGCCGACTTGGCGATGACGACCTGACTGGGGGTAAACGTCCGCAACGAGACCGGTTCCCCCTGAGTCAGGGTGGCCCGCACGGCGTTCGCTTTCGGCTCGTTGGGGAACTCAATGGCAGGGCGGAGTGTGAGCATGGGAGAGAGGCGTCCAGAGGATCGGAAGGTCAGTGCTGCGTGTCGCCTCGCAACATAACCTGAGAGCGCGAGCGTGTCACGTTTGGCCATCGTCGGCGATGTCGCTCCGCCGACTCGCACTCCGCCGACCAAACGGCACACTTCCCGCGGCTGGCTCCGACGGAGAGAGTTGTGGTGTGTGCATCAGAATTGTAGGCAGAGATTCACCACAGAGACACGGAGCAAAGCAGCTCTTGAATGACTGGCACCACTTGGCCAACGGACGAGAAAGATTGGACAGAATCAACAGGCTGGGCAGGATGCCGAAAGGCTGTGTCAGTGACGGAGGTCATCCTGTTCATCCTGTCCAATCGAGCGATCAGCCAGTCGCACGTCCGTTCTCGCACATGTGGAGTTCTCCGTGCCTTGCATGTTCCCAAAACCCTCGTCAGAGGTTTCAATGCGTTCTGCGATTTCGAGGGCTGGCCAGCCTTCGAAGACGCGGTCGGCGGCAGATTGAAGTCGCGCTCGCTGACATCGTCACTGGATTCCTCGACCGGAGCTTCTTCCCGATCATCCTTGGCCGTCTGCCGACGCAGCATGGCGGGTTGCGGGCGGAGCCTGAACGGTGTTCGGCCACCGGCTAAAAGCGAATTTTCATCGGGAACAGGACATCTGCCGGAGAAATTCGTGTCTGCCCCGAAGGAGTGACGGGACTTGCCAGTCAAGTGAGGGAGTCCCCCCGGGAGCCAGTCCAGTGGGGCGGTGTGGGCGGCACCGAACCGAAGGGGATAGTTTCCCCTAAATTCGACATTTCCTTCGAATGGCCATAGATTTCAGATTTGACCTCTCCTAGAATCCCGCCACTTGACTCATATGGCTTGCCGCCATTGGTCATGCCAGAACCAATGGCTTTTGCGGGGACATTTCGCGCCCCTCTCATTCGGTCCTGGAACTATCACTTGGGACCGAGATGACTTTTGTTGAGATGGGGCTCTCTGAGCCCATTCTGCGCGCTGTGACAGCTGAAGGCTACGTTAATCCAACCCCGATTCAGGCCGCTGCGATTCCCGCTGCGATGTCTGGTCGTGACCTGCTGGGCTGTGCTCAGACTGGGACGGGGAAGACTGCAGCCTTTGCTTTGCCCGTTCTGCATCGGTTGGTGGAAACACCGCCCGTGGCTCCGGCCATGAACAAGAACGGACGGGGGGCCTTCAAGCGGATTCGCTGCCTGATTCTCTCGCCGACTCGCGAACTCGCAATTCAGATTGGCGACAGCCTGCGGGCCTACGGATGCCACACTGGGCTGCGGCATACCGTGGTTGTGGGTGGCGTGGGCCAATCGCCGCAGGTACATGCCTTGCAGCGGGGGGTCGACATCCTCGTGGCGACACCGGGACGGCTGGAAGACCTGCGTCAGCAGGGGTACATCGACCTGCGAGCTGTCGAGATTTTCGTTCTCGACGAAGCCGACCGGATGCTCGACATGGGGTTCATGCCCTCGATCCGGCAGATCGTCAAGATGTTGCCCGAGACCAAGCAGACGCTGTTCTTCTCGGCCACCATGCCACCGGAGATTGCCGAACTCGCCGAGGGAATCCTCAGGAATCCCGAGCGGATTCGCATCGCCCCGGTCAAGCAGACCACTGAACTGGTCAGCCACTCGGTCTACCACGTTCTGAAGGCTCAGAAGGCCCGGCTGCTCGCCACTCTGCTGACCAATCAGCCGATCTCGCGGGCCATCGTCTTCTGCCGCACCAAGCACGGCTGCGATCGACTGGCGACCCAACTCGAAAAGGTCGGGATCGCGACGTTGGCTCTGCATGGCGACAAGAGCCAATCGGCTCGGCAGCGGGCACTGGCCCACTTCAAGTCGAACCATCCGCCGGTGCTGGTCGCGACCGATGTCGCGGCTCGCGGGATCGATGTCGACGCAGTGTCGCATGTGTTCAACTTCGACCTGCCGAACGAGTCGGAAACCTATGTCCACCGGACTGGCCGAACCGGTCGAGCCGGGGCCACAGGGCTGGCGATTTCGTTCTGCGACGACAGCGAGCGGGGCTATCTGAAGTCCATCGAACGCCTGATTCGGCTGCCGATTCCGGTTGTCCCGGTGGGGGTGCTGGATGCGTTCCCGGCCTCGCAGTTCTCCAGCCCAGCCGGGCAGCGCGATGATCGCCGAGATGATCGTCGTCCTTCCTCTGGCGGAGATCGTCGTCCGAACTCCAACCCCGATCGTCGTCCGGCTCCCGGCGGAGACCGTCGCGATTCAGGCCAACGCGGCAGCTACCAAGGCTCCCGAGGCGGCGACCAGCGAGGCCCGTCCACTCGCTACCCAGCTGCCCCCGCAGCTCCGGCAGGTGGCAGCTACGTCAGCCGCTCCAGCGGAGGCCAAGGGACTAGCAACGCCGGGTCTGCGGATCGTCGAGACGACCGTCGCCCCGGTCAGGATGCCGCCCCGCCCGCAAACGGTGGACCTCAGAAGCGGCCCCGTTACTCGTCCCCACGAGGAAGATAGTGGGATAGGCTTCCAGCCTGTCGTCTCTTGAAGCCGATTGACACGCAACGACTTCCGAAGTCTCGAATGACTTCGGAAGTCTTTTGCATTGGGACTGTGGTTCTATTCTGGCTGAATGCTGATCGCTGACAGCTTCACCGCCCCTATCGAGGCACCACGTTGGAATACTTGGCTCCGGTCGACCGGGGCAGGGTGTCCAGCACGGGAAACGGGGCCCCGGACTGCTGACGACGCAAGGCGGCGAAATGCTTGTCCTGGGCCCTCAGCGTCTCGGGACGCTGCTGAAAACCCCGAGGTCGTGTGGCTGTGTCTGGCCCGATGTCGGAGTCGGGATACGGGTCGTGAATTTGAGCCTCGCGCCGTTCGTATTCGGCGGGCATGAACGACAGCGAAGGAAAATGAGTGGTATGCGGCGTGATGCACCCCTCCGCAATGGAGCAGGTCAGCACCAGCACAATCGCTGCCTGACGACGCATGAGGGGCACCTCCAACCGTGGGATCACCGAACACAGGCGGTGGTGTAACCCATTCCGTAAAACGTGAACAGGCGAATTTTGCCGAATGGCGGGGCCGGGGGGCGAGACGAACTTTGCACCTCAGCGGCCAGCCAATCGCCGCAACTCAGGCTCGATGCGGCGGAGCCCTTCCTCGATGGTCACGATCGGGCGATAGCCGATGTCCCGCTCGGCGGCGGCGATGCGGTAGCTGTGGGACTGACTGAGTTGGGCAGCCAGGAAGCGGGTCATGCGCGGTTCGGACTCGATTCGCAAGGTGCGGTAGACCAGTTCCAGGCCGTGCCCGATGGCAGATGCGGCCCGCGCGGAGATCCGCTTCTGCACCGGCGGCAGCCCCGCGACCCCCAGCAACCGGTTGACCCACTCCCAGAGCCGAACCGGCTCCGGTTCGTTGATGAAGTACGCTCGCCCGGCACACGGGGCTGTGTCGCTCAGGGCCTGGTACGCCTGGAGATGTGCCGCCGCGACGTTCTCCACATACGCCATCGAAATCTCGTTCGTGCCATCGCCCACTTGCCGCAACTGGCCGCTTTGGGCTCGCTGGATCAAACGCGGGATTAAGTGGTTGTCGCGCGGCCCCCAGATCAAATGGGGACGCAGCGCAACCGTCAGCAACTGCCCCGGCGAGTTGGCGGCCAGCACCGCTTGTTCGGCCATGGCCTTCGTGTGGGGGTAGGCACACAGATACGTCTCGGGGTACGGCAGCGACTCATCCGCCATCACATGCGGCGAGCCGTCATACACCACGCTCGGGGAACTGGTGTAAATGAGCTTGCGGACGCCCGCCTTCCGGCAGCCTGCAATCACATGCTGCGTTCCGACCGTGTTGATCGAGTGAAACGTCTCCCACCGCCCCCAGATGCCGGGGACAGCGGCGGTGTGAAAGACGGCGTCGATCCCGGCACAGGCCCGCTCGACGCAGGCGGCATCGCGGAGGTCGCCGATGTGGCACTCGACACCCTGGGCGGTGAGGTCGGGCGAGTCGGAGCGGGAGAGGACACGCACGCGATCCCCCCGCGCGAGCAGCTGGTCGACGAGATGCCGACCGAGGAATCCGCCGCCACCGCCGGTGACGAGAGCGAACATCAGTGACGGCCTCATGGGGAGTGATGTTGGAAAGCGAAGCCGACGAGTCCGAACCCGGTGGGGGGCACAGCCCATCACCGGTAGTCAAGGCTCCGTGCTTTATACACAACTCTTCCTCTGCGGGCCAAAGGCCAGCCACGCGGCCATCACGAGCGCCCCCGCTCCCGCCAGCGCTAAGTCCTTCTGTGCATCCCACAAGTCTCCCTGCTGCCCGTTGTATGACTCCGCATACGCGGGGGCGAAGAGCAGGCTGATGGTCCACTCCAGGATCTCATACGCGGCTCCGATGGCCAGCACCACGGATACCGACACAGCGGCGATCACGCCCGACCCGGTCAGCCCCCGTCGCTGCACGAACTCCCACACGGGTGGCACAAACAGCACCCCCGACGCCAGATGCACCAACCGGTCGTAATGGTTCCGCTGCCAACCACACAAGTCGGACAGCGATGTCCCGCACCACCAGATGGCCCAGCGGTCATACGGCACGTACGAGTAAATCCACCTCGCCCCGATCAGATGCAACCACAAGAACGTGAGTAAGCACAGCACCGAGACCGGACTGAGCCACCTCGTCTCCACCACCCACCACAGCCCGATGAGCCCCACCACCGTCGGGACATGTTGCAGCCGCAACTCCGACGGAAACGGAGCCTCCCAAAACGAGGCTGCGGTGGCCGCGAGCGTGGCGACGAGGAGGATCAACCATCGGGAGCGGGTGTGGGGAATGTCGAGTCGTAAGGTGAGCCACCGCGTGGAGCGAGTGACTCATTTCAGCTTCTCTGCCTGATTGCGAAGCCATTGGAGAGCCGGGTGGGGTTTGACTTTGGGAACAGGATCAGGCTCCGGTGGGGGGACCGTTTGCACAATCCATCCGTTCGTATGACAGAATGTGAAGGTCCGCTCAGTGCGTGGGGGATCGACAGCCTTCTCGATGGGAGTCGTGAGCGGCACCGGGATCCTTTCGAGTTGAGGCCCCATAGGATTCCCGTCATCCGGTAGTACATTAACCGTGCCATCGCTGTTGATCTTATCTGTCTTCCCATAGTATGACTCAGCCCAAGTAACTGGATAATCCACGATCTCCGACTCACTGTCACTGGCACGCCGAAGTACAAAGAGACGATCCGTAGGAGACAAAACCTCCGGGATCTCCCTGGGCCGTAGCCCGTGCGAATCACCCGGTAAGTAGATGGACATCTTTTTACTTCTACTGTCCGATGGTCTTCCCTTCCTCTAACGTTTTGTGGGACAATGCTTTCGGGGGAGGTGTTTGTTCAGGAGGGGAGGCTGCCATGGATGGG
>JAYTWO010000528.1:0-6033 GCA_043743415.1 Planctomycetota bacterium | reverse complement strand
CTAGCGTGGCTCAATGGCAGAGCTCCGGTTTTGTAAACCGGCGGTTGTGGGTTCGACTCCCACCGCTAGCTCTGTCCTTAAGCCCGTGATGGCTCTGTCTTTACGGCAAAGGGACGATGGGGGTGTGCCCGAGCGGCCAATGGGGCCAGACTGTAAATCTGGTGGCAATGCCTTGACAGGTTCGAATCCTGTCGCCCCCACTCGGTTCACCGCGTGGATGCGTCCACGTTGAAGAAGTCGCCTTCATTTTTTGTTTTCGGGCAGCAATGCCCGTTGACAATTCTTGAAGAGGAAGTGATGGGCTGGCTGCCCAGGCCGGACCGAGATCGCGGGTGTAGCTCAATGGTAGAGTTCCAGCCTTCCAAGCTGGCCACGTGGGTTCGATTCCCATCACCCGCTCTGAGTTGCCAAGTCTGGGATCCGCTGCTGTAGCTCAGTTGGTAGAGTGCGTCCTTGGTAAGGACGAGGTCCTGGGTTCGAATCCCAGCAGTAGCTTACCGGTGTGTTGCCGGTGGGATGAGGTCGGTGGAGGCGGGTGCCTCCGCGACGGGCACACTCAGCTTAATTGCTGGGGGCTCGTCGATGATTTGAACGGTGGCAACCCCGTCGGGTTGCGGGATCCCGCAGTCGGAAAACTCTCAAGGGGGTTCGGAGCACGAGTTATGGCCAAGGAAATCTTTCAGCGGACCAAGCCGCACGTCAACGTCGGAACCATCGGCCACATCGACCATGGTAAGACGACCACCACAGCTGCCCTTATCGCGGTTCAGGCTGCTAAGGGGCTGGCCAAGAACAAGTCGTATGCCGATATCGCCAAGGGTGGTACGGTTCGCGATGCCACCAAGACCGTGACCATCGCCGTGTCGCATGTGGAGTACGAGTCCGCGACTCGCCACTATGCTCACATCGATTGCCCCGGCCACGCCGACTATATCAAGAACATGATCACCGGTGCCGCCCAGATGGACGGCGCGATTCTCGTGGTGTCCGCCGCTGACGGCCCGATGCCTCAGACCCGCGAGCACATCCTCCTGGCTCGCCAGGTGAACGTGCCGTGCCTCGTGTGCTACCTGAACAAGGTCGACCTCGTCGACGATCCGGAACTGCTCGAACTGGTCGAGATGGAAATCCGCGACCTGCTCAACAAGTACGGCTATCCTGGCGATACCGTGGCCATCGTGCGGGGCAACTCGAAGGAAGCCTACGCCAATCCGTCCGACCCGGCGGCCTCCCAGTGCATCACCGATTTGGTGGCCGCTCTGGATAAGGACATCCTGGAGCCGATGCGCGAGCAGGACAAGCCGTTCCTGATGGCTGTGGAAGACGTGTTCTCGATCGATGGTCGCGGGACCGTGGTCACGGGCCGTATCGAGCGTGGACTGGTAAAGGTCGGCGAAAAGATTCAGATCGTCGGTCTGCGTGACACCCAGGAAACGACCGTCACCGGCGTCGAAATGTTCAACAAGACCCTCGATCAAGGGATCGCTGGCGACAACGTCGGCCTGCTCCTGCGAGGCACGTCGAAGGACGATGTCGAACGCGGCCAAGTGCTCTGTGCGGGCAACTCGATCAAGCCACACATGCACTTCGAATGCGAAGTGTACGTCCTGAAGGCTGATGAAGGCGGACGCAAGACGCCGTTCTTCAACGGCTATCGTCCTCAATTCTACTTCCGCACGACCGACGTGACCGGCGGCGTCAAGCTGTTGGGTGGCGCAGAAATGTGTATGCCTGGCGACAACGTCAAGCTGGAAGTAGAACTTCAGAAGGTGATCGCCATGGACCAGGGCAGCCGCTTCGCCATCCGCGAAGGTGGCCGTACTGTCGGTTCAGGCGTCGTGACCAAGATTCTCAAGTAGTTTGCCAAACGCAGACTCAACCGCCCGACTCACTCCGAGTCGGGCGGTTCTGTGTTTTGACGGGGAGTGCCTGCTGTGCGCGAATACGTCTGGTTGGAATGCAAGGAGTCTGGTAGCCGAAACTACCGCACGCCGAAGGAAACTCGGGGAACCGAGCGGTTGGAGCTACGCAAGTACGACAAGAAGCTACGCAAGCACACCGACCACAAGGAAACCCGCAAGAAGTAGCCGAATCGTGCGTGGGGTGCTACACTGCCCCCGCGCAGGAGCGAGTCACTGGCTATTCTCCACTCGGGAGACAGGCGTTACACGGGCGTAGCTCAATTGGCAGAGCAGCGGATTCCAAATCCGCAGGTTGAAGGTTCGAGTCCTTCCGCCCGTGCTCCGGGTTGTGCAGTCAATACACAACCCCTGGCACGGACGAGCACGTCCCCTAACACGGACGAGCCACATCACTCTTTGTTCACACACGATTTCGGCTGGGAAGCGACATGTCGACGGCAGCGGAAGATCCCTCGCTTCTCTCCACCTTGGCTTCGACCCGGGTGTATAAGCGTACGCAAGGCCGCCTGGTTCGGCAGGTGACGCTGGCAGTTCTGCTGGCGGGGGTGCTGCTGGGGTGCTACCGGTTGTCCGAGGATTACCTGCAAGATGCGGGCAATCTGCTGATGCTGGGTGTGCCGACTCTCGTCTTCGCGCTGGGGGCCTGGGCGGTGTATCGCCTGACACACTGGCCGAAGTTTGCCGACTTCCTGGTCCAGGTGCAGGGTGAACTGGATAAAGTCAACTGGGCGACGTGGGAATATCTGATCCGCGCGACTGGAGTCGTACTGGTCACGATGGTGATCGCTTCGGCGTTCTTGTGGGTGTGTGACTTTGCGTGGATTAATCTGTTCGAATTCATTGGATTCTTGCGGGCCACGAAGAGTTAGATCAAAATTCAAGCGGCAGTCACTTGCATCTTGACAGAATTTCGTAGAACATATTCGCCCCTCCAATGACTACTGAACTGCCCAGCACTGATTCCACGCCTGCGACCGGAGAGACTCCGGACGACATGCTCTGGTACGTCCTCAAGGTCCAGAGTAATCGCGAGAAGTCAATTCGCGATTCGCTGTTGCGGCGAATCAAGATGGAAGGCCTGGAGGCCGACTTTGGCGACGTCGTGATTCCGACCGAGAAGGTCGTGGAGACCAAGGGTGGGAAGCGAAAAGTTCGCGAGCAGAAGCTGTTCCCCGGATACATGATGATCCGGATGCGACTGACCGACGAGACGTGGTACGTCGTGCTGGGCACCAGTGGAGTCGGTGACTTCACCGGAGCCGGAGGCAAGCCGATGCCGATGCCCGAGTCGGAAGTCAAACGGCTTCTGAATCAGGAAACAGTCACCGAGGAGGTCGTTGAAGGCGAGCAGCCAGCGACGGCAGTGAAGGGCAAGGAAGTCACACCGCTCATCCGGTTTAGCGTCACGGTGGGCGATGCGGTGAAGGTGAAGGAAGGTCCGTTCGAGAACTTCGAAGGACAAGTCGATTCACTGGATGATCACACGGGCAAGATCAAGGTGATGATCGAGATTTTCGGTCGGTCGACCGAAGTCGAACTCGAACACTGGCAGGTCGAGAAGGTCTGAGTCTGCACACACATCCGCCTTGGAAGCATGAGTGTTTTCAAGGCGCTTTCTATTTGGGTGGTTTCGATGGCGAAGAGTGTCGTCACACAAGTCAAGGTTCAAATCCCCGGTGGTCAGGCCACGCCTGCACCTCCGGTCGGAACCTCGCTGGGGCCTCACGGGGTCAACATTGGTCAGTTCGTGAAGCAATTCAACGACCGGACCAAGGATCTCAACGGGATGATCGTCCCGGCCCTGATCACCATCTACAGCGACCGCTCCTTCGAGTTCGTGCTGAAGAGCCCTCCCGCTGCGGTTCTGCTCAAGAAGGCAGCCGGGATTGCCAAGGGGGCTGTCAATGCCCGCACCGACAAGGTCGGACGTGTGACCATGGCCCAGGTCATGGAAATCGCCAAAGCCAAGCAGGCCGACATGAACTCGTCCGGAATGGCGGAAGCGTGCCGGGTGATCGCCGGAACCGCCCGCAGTATGGGCATCGAAGTCGTCGACTAGATGTCTCCGTCTCATTCGTTCGCCCTGTTGATCCTCTGAATCATTCGCCAGTAAAGGCCGTCCCATGTGGTTGTCCAAGCGGCAAAAAGTGTTGACTGAACGTGCCAGCAAGCTCGGCGTCCTGAGCGTTGCGGATGCGGTCACGGCCCTCAAGAAGTTCGATGTCGATCTACCGAAGGGGGTCAAGCCCTGCAAGTTCGACCAATCGGTGGCTCTGGCCATGCGCCTGGGAATTGATCCCAAGCAGGCCGATCAAATCGTCCGCGGTTCGATCGTTCTCCCGCACGGAATTGGCAAGTCGAAGAACGTGCTGGTTTTCTGCCAGGGTCCAAATGTGGACATCGCCCTCAAGGCCGGTGCCGCGCATGCGGGTGGTAAGGATCTGGCCGACAAGATCAAGGAAGGCTGGACCGATTTCGATGTGGCGATCGCCACGCCGGACATGATGGGTGTCGTCGGCCCCCTCGGTCGTATCCTCGGACCTCGCGGATTGATGCCCTCTCCACGAGCTGGCACCGTGACACAAGACGTGGCCAATGCTGTCCGCGAGTACAAGGCCGGTAAGGTCGAGTTTCGCAATGACGATTACGGCATCGTTCACTGCCTGGTCGGCAAGCTGTCGTTCTCCGATCAGATGTTGTCCGACAACGTAGAGGCCATGCTTCAGATGATTCGTAATCTGAAGCCGAATTCGTCCAAGGGGCAGTACATCCGCAGCGTGACCGTGGCAGCCACGCAGAGTCCGGGTGTGCGAATCGCAGCTTCGATGTAACGTGAGACGTAACGCTGAGTCGAGCCTCACCGCACGGTGAGCATGGAACACACAGGCAATCGCCGAGCCGGGACGACGCAAGTCGGCCAGAGAATCGCAGATTCTATACCGGGTTGGCAGACACAGGTGACGTATGAGCAAAGTGGTCAAACGACTGATGATCGACACGATCTGTGCTGAGCTGGCCGGAGCGCGCGATCTGCTGGTGCTCAATACATCCAAGCTGGGCTCCGTGAAGGACGGCGCGTTGCGCTCGGCCTTGCGGAAGAAGGGCATCAAGATTCTGCAGGTCAAGAACACGCTGGTGCGTGTGGCTCTGCGTGAGACGGGTGCCGGGAATGTCGATGCTCTGCTGACTGGTCCCACCGTGGTGGTCTGGGGCGGTGAAGATGTCGTAGCGTTGTCGCGAGAGATCGTCAAGATCGCTGGCACCAACAAGGACATCGAAATCCGTGGTGGTACGGTCGACGGTCAGCCTCTGACCGCTGAGGGTGTCACTGATCTCAGCAAGAGTATGGGGCGTCCGGAGCTGCTGGCCAAGATCGCTGGTTTGATCCTTTCGCCGGGTGCTCGTCTGGCGGGTGCCTTTCTGGGAGTCGGTGGTGTCCTGGCGGGTCAGCTCAAGACGATCACCGAGAGAGAAGAAGCCCCCGCAGCAGATGCTCAGCCCACCGCGGACGAACCACCCGCAGCTTAGCTCAATGAACCTCCCGCAATGAACCTCCCCAGCGTGTGCGGGGTCTGGAACAACGTTTCGTGTGTCTTGGCGGCCCCTGGGAACTTCAGGTGGCTGTCCGATTTCTGGAGAACTTTCCGATGTCCGCAACCCGTGAATTCGATTCGACCACCAAGGACCTTGGTGACAAGATTGTTGGCCTGACCCTGCTGCAGGCGAAGGCTTTGGCCGATTACCTCGAAGAAGTCCACGGCATCAAGCCAGCGGCTGGTGCCGTAGTGGCTGGTCCCGCCGCTGCCGCAGCTCCGGCTGCGGTCGTTGAAGTGCAGACCGAGTTCGAAGTGGTTCTGGCCTCTTACGGCGAGAAGAAGCTGGAAGTCATCAAGGTGATCCGCACGATCACCGGGCTGGGACTGAAGGAAGCCAAGGATCTGGTCGAAGGCGCTCCCAAGACGGTCAAGACCGGCATTTCGAAGGAAGACGCCGACAAGATCAAGGCCGAACTGACCGCTGCCGGTGCCACGGTCACGATCAAGTAGTTTGGATTCTTGTGGAGTTTGGCATCAAAGTTCTGCCAACATTCCTGTTGACTTGACATTTACGA
>JAYTWO010000527.1:0-1797 GCA_043743415.1 Planctomycetota bacterium | reverse complement strand
ACGATATCAATGGCCACTGCGTCCTTATGCAGCGTCCCATCCGCCAGTAAGACGCACGGCCCCAGACCGCAGCACTGGTTGTAGACCTTGGCCTGCGGGAGATACAGGGGGTTCTCGCCTTCGATGTCGCGGGCCGACATGTCGTTGCCGATCGTGTAGCCCACGATGTGCATCGCGGGGTTGAGGACCAGCGTGAACTCCGGCTCGGGGACCGACCACTGGCTGTCGGCCCGCACGCGGACCGGTTCGCCGGGACCGGAGACGCGGTGCGGCGTGGCCTTCAGAAAGATTTCGGGGCGGGGAGCGGTGTAGACCTTGTCGTAGTGGCTGGCCCCGGCTTCGGATTCCTCCATGCGGGCGATCTGGCTCCGCTTGTAGGTCACGCCCGCCGCCCATACCTCTTGACGGTCAATGGGGGCCAGGAACGTCACCTCGCCGACCTTGATCGGACCGGCCTTCGGGTCGACCAGAAACTTTGCCAAGCCGACTGGATCGGGGGCATGCAGAATGTCCGACAACAGCCGAATCCCACTCACCTGCTCCATGTCGAGCAGTTGCAGGCCGGTGTCTTCGACCATCGCCACCCGGACCTTGCCGTCCGCCAATCGCACTTTCGCCAGTTTCATCCGCTCAGCTTTCGATAGGTTCGCAGGGCATCCAATGTGCGTTGCATGTCGTCGGGAAGTTCGGCCTCAAACACCAGCGGTCGGTCGGTGACCGGATGCCGAATCTGAAGTCGATAGGCGTGCAATGCCTGCCGGGAGATGAGCGTATCATCTCCGCCCTCGATTGTCTCGGGAGCCGCCAACTCGCCCCGCGTCACCTGCTCATGCCCGGCGTACAACCGATCGGCCATGATCGGACACTTGAGGTGCTGCATGTGGACTCGCAGTTGATGCGTGCGTCCGGTCTCGGGAAGGAGTTGCACATACGTGAAGCCGCGAAACCGCTCCAGCACCTGGTAGAAGGTAACAGCCTCGCGGGCTCCATGCTCGCCCTCATCACAGACGAGCATCTTCTCGTGGCTCTTCGGATGCACCCTGACCCAGGTGCGGATGTAGTCGGAGTCGCGTGTGAGCGTGCCGCGCACGAGGGCTCGGTACTCCTTCTTCACCTCGCGCTGCTCGAACTGCGAACTCAGGCGACTGTGAACGGAGTTGTCTTTGGCGATGACGATCACGCCGGTGGTGTCGCGGTCGAGTCGATGCACGATCCCTGGCCTGAGCTGGCCCGCGACCGAGCTGAGCTTGTCGAAATGGAACTGCACTGCGGCGGCGAGAGTGCCCTTGAAGTTCCCCTTGCCGGGGTGCGTGACCATATTCGCAGGCTTGTTGATGATGGCCAGCGAGTCGTCTTCGTAGACGATCTCGATCGGCAGGTCTTCCGGCTGAAGGGTGTTGTCCGGCATCTCCGGCAGCCGCACCGAAAGCCGGTCGTTGACCCGCAGCCTCTTGGAGGCTTTGACGGGGAGGCCGTTGAGCTGGACCGAGGCTTGCTCGATCGCCTTCTGAAACAGTTCGCGGCTGTAGTTGGGGTAGAGCCGGGCCAGGTAGTGGTCGACCCGCCAGCCGTGAGCGCGGGCCTCCACGGTGACGGAGACGGGCCCGCTGGCCGACAGCGGGGGGCGTTCGACTTCTTCGAGAGGCGATTCGTCAAGGGGTTCGAGATCGGGCATCATGGTGTCACGCGATGAATTGGGTGCTGTCGCATTGTGAGATGATAGTGTTAATGAACGCCTTCAATTCCGGGCAGGCCTGGATGGCAATCATGAGGTCTGCGTCCTTTAGGATTCGAGTC
>JAYTWO010000526.1:0-9095 GCA_043743415.1 Planctomycetota bacterium | reverse complement strand
ACCAAATCGTGGTCAATAACGTCCCGACCATGCTGTGTCCTTCCGACTCGTACAATGAATTCCCCTTCATTCGGTCCACAATGGGCAACGTCCCGATGGCTCGCGGCAACTACGGCGGATCGCAGGGTCGCGAGCGTGGAGGCGGGAATCTCACCACCCGCTGGACTAACATGCCGATCAATCGCGTGGGTGCGATCGGAAACGGTCGGTCGGCCATGATCCGCGATGTCAACGATGGAACCTCCAACTCGGCCTTGCTGTGGGAACTCCGGGCTGGTCCGTTCCCAGACGATCCCCGTGGAGTCTGGGCCATGGGACGAGTCGGTGCCTCGTTGGTGGGCGGATGTGACAGCGTCGGTGACTGCGCCCGGCAGGTCAATGACAACAACAACAACGGCCCCGATATTCACGGTTGCAATCGAACCGAGAATGCGGTGGCAAAAACATTTGCCAATTCGATCGGTATGGGCTGCCACGGGAACGGTGATGGTCAGGCCACTTCCCAGAGCCAGCATGTGGGCGGTGCTCATATGACCCTGTGCGATGGGTCGGTGCGATTCGTCAACCAACTCTTCGACTTCAACATCGCCCGGGGCTTGATGAGCATCGCCGGTGGCGAAACGTTCCCGGCCGATTACTAGCGCTGGCACTGTGATGACGTGAGCCCAGGGCATCTCGGATGTCCTGGGTTTTTGCGTTCTCCATGCCTATCACGCATCACAGCTGTGCTACTCACGTCACAAATCTGCGTACGTTGCGCAAATTTCCGATGGCCCGAAGACTTCTGTACCCCGAAGGGGTTATCGATCACAGCCCAGGGTCGCGACGCAGGAGCGCACCCTGGGAAACGTGGTCCGGAGAAGCCCAACCCTGAAGGGGTTGAACACCCGCTTGACCGATGTAGAACCCCTACAGGGTTCGGCCCCTGGGAGCGACCGGACCCAGGGTGCGCGACCGGTGGTCGCAACCCTGGGCTGTGATGTTTTACCCCTTCAGGGTGCAGAGACCGCCTCGACGAGGAGTGGTTTCTGGCTGACTGCTGACTGCTGACTGCTGACTGCTTCCACTTCGGTTGCGGATGTGCCGCGACCTGATGCATCAGAGGGCGTTTGCGACAATCCTGGAACAGGGAGTTCCTCTGGATCTCAGCCGAATCACGTTTCGGTTTCGAACGCGTGGGGGAATTCCTGGTGACTCGTGAACCTGCTTGACGCCGACTGATTGTGAACGCATTGTCACGTACGAGATATTCTCTTTTTTTGTGATCCAAACGCCATCTTCACGTAGACAAAGGCGAGTTCAGCAATACAATGAAAATGGAGCCGTTCGGTTTCGTCTATTCTCAACAGCTCCGAGTGTCTGACGGGAACAGTCTGTCTCCTTCATCTGGCTGTGGCTTGGTCTGTTGGATTCCCGATCTTTCGGGGGTCTGCTCACTCGGCGTGAGTCGTTCAGGCATTGGCACATTTCGGAAATCTCATCCACCAAGTCATTTGTCATTGGTGGGCGGTTTGTCTCCGATTCTTGCGGATTTGTTCGTTCTCTGTCTTGAAAGGTGTTGGCATGAATCTGACTTTGCGGCGGAAACGCCAAGCGTTCACGTTGATTGAGTTGCTGGTGGTGATTGCGATCATCGCAGTGTTGATTGCACTGCTCTTGCCGGCGGTGCAGCAGGCTCGCGAAGCGGCCCGTCGTTCGACGTGCAAGAATAACATGAAGCAGTTGGGCCTAGCCCTGCACGACTACCACGAGTCGTTCGGTATGTTCGCCCCCGGAGCCATCTGGTTCGGCAACGGTGGCCCCGCCGCGGGAACGCCTGGTCAGGATCTCCCCAACGGCAATGGCGACACCCTGTTCAGCCAGCAGCAGTACAACGCCAACTGGGTGATGCTGTCACTCTCTTTCTTGGACCAAAGTGCGTTGTACAACTTGTATCAGCCCAACAAGACACTGATTAAGGCGGCGGGCACCGCCGCCGACTCCAACAACCAAATCGTGGTCAAGAACGTCCCGACCATGCTGTGCCCCTCCGACTCGTACAATGAATTCCCCTTCATTCGATCTCAAATGGGCAGCGTCCCGATGGCTCGCGGTAACTACGGGGGAGCCTTGGGGCGCGAAGACGGGAGCGGGACACGTTGGACCGGTCGGGGGATCAATCGCGTGGGTGCGATGGGGCATGGCCGATCGGCCATGATTCGCGATGTCAACGATGGCACCTCCAACACAGTCATGCTGTGGGAGCTGCGGGTCGGTCCGTCTCCGGACGATCCGCGTGGGACCTGGGCCATGGGACGTAACGGAGTCACACTAATCGGCGGCTGCGATAGGGTGGGTGACTGTGATGGCATCAACGACCCTGACAACGGTGCCGCCGATGTTCAGGGTTGCAATTCTCAGCCGAATGTCGGCCTGGGATGCTGGAACGGCGGCGATGGCCAGGGGGCTCCGGCCAGCCAGCACGTCGGTGGCTGTCATGCCACGTTGTGCGATGGGTCGGTGCGGTTCGTCAACCAACTCGTCGACTTCAACATTCACCGCGCCTTGAACAGCATCGCCGGTGGCGAGACGATCACCGCTGTGTACTAACCCACGGTTGTGGGCGTTTGTGATTCAGTGAGCGATTTCGAGAACCCAGGGGCATTCCCGATGCCCCTGGGTTTCCTTATTAGGCGAGCGGCCGATGAGAATCTACCGATCAGACGGAACGCGCTAGCGTCCGGTTTCAACCATGGGCGATCGCCCTGCGGCTGATCACTGGGAATTCCTCTCATACCGCTCGCATTAGGAACAGTCCCGAAATCAGAAGCGGATTTTCAAAACGTAAGACGGACTTCCAGTCCGTCTTTGACTGGACGGACGAGAAGTCCGTCCTACGGCGAAAATCGGAACTTGTTTCGTGCCTGATCCTGAGGCAGTTCCCGTCAGACTGATCTCACCCGTGGAATCGATTTCCCGGACCGCTCGTTTTGGGAATGGCTGTGCAGCCGAACCGGACAATCATGGCCCGCTGCCTCATGGGCTGCCTGCTGCTGGCGGTGGGCGTGTGGCTGCTCATTCCGCCCCCCCTCCAGCCCCCCCTGTTGACCGCCGAACTGCGTCACGAAGCGGAGACCGCGTTTCGCGACATTTACCAGCGTGAGCCCGACCACTTCGATGTGGTGTCCCTCGCCGCCGAAACGGCCGTGAAGCGGAACCAATTGGACGTGGCCCAGCAGTGCTTCGCGGAGATTCCCACCAGCCACCCGCTGTACGGTCCCGAAGCTCGGTTTCAGGAGGGACAAGTCCTACTGAAACTCAACCAGGCCGCAGCCGCCGAGCGACAATTCCGCGAGTACCTGGATGTGCCCGGCATTGAGTTTCGCATCGAGGCGCAGCAGTTTCTGCGTTATCTGCTGGAAATTGAATTGAGATTCGAGGAGCGTCAGGCCCTGCTCGCGAGCATGCACGCCGCTGGGCCGCTGACTCCATTCGAGGCCATGTACCACGGCTTTCCGTCTATCCTGCGCTGGAATGGGGAACTGGCCGTGGACCGTTGCCGCCAATTCTATGAACGGGATCCCGAGAACCCGAACTTGCAGATCGCCTGGGCTCAATACCTGGGGGGAACCGCCCATGCCCCAGAGGGATTAACGCTCATTGACTCCTGCCTGGCGAAACACCCTTCCAATGCCCGCGCCGTGGCGGTGAAGATGTATCTCCTCTCTGAACTGGAGCAGTACCAGTCCCTGGCCGAAATCGCAGCCGCCCTGCCCCCTCCCCAACGGTCCGATCCGTGGCACATGCTGCGGTTGCGAGCGCAGGACGCCCTGTCGCGGCGCGATCTCGACATGGCGGAGCGATGCTACCGGCTCTACCTGGAGAACGATGCCAGCTTCACCGGGTGTTACATTGGCCTCGCCGAGATTGCGGGCCAGCGCGGCCAGAAAGATCAGAAATTGCAATATCTGGAAACCTCTGGACGACTGGCCCAGATTCAGAATCGTCTGGGGGGGGCGCAGTTTTCTCCCGGTGATGCCACTCCTTACGTGACGCTGGCTGAGCAATCCCTGGCCATCGGACTGAAGCGGCAAGCCCAACTGATGGCCGAAGCGGCGTTGACCATCGATCCGCAGAACGCGACCGCAAAGTCCATCCTCCAGGAGTGCCAGCCGTGACCACGCGATCTTCAGGTTCCCGCTCTGGTGTCCTGGCGCTGCTGTTCGTGTTTCTGGCCACAGCCGGATGCCGCAACGATGCGAAACCCCACCCACCGCAGCCGGTTCCCGCCCCGGGACCGATCACTCCGGCCCCGCCCGTCGCCCCCCCGACCAGTTCCATCCGCTTTCGGGATGCCACGCAAGACTGGGGCATGGACTTCACCCGCGACGATGCCATCGGTCGGTTCCACAGTATTCTCGAATCCAACGGCGGGGGAGTGGGCGTCCTCGACTTCGACATGGACGGCTGGCCGGATCTGCTGCTCACCAATGGCTGCCCCTTACCGCAGTCCAGCCCGGCGGTCCGCGTGCCCGATGCACTCTTCCGAAACTTCGCTGGAACCCGCGTGGCGTCCAGCGGCGCGCAGGCTGGGGTGGCCGGTGTCGGTTATCACCACGGCTGTACGGTGGGCGATTGGAACTCCGATGGGTTTCCCGACCTCTATGTCGCTGGTCTGGGGAAGAACCTGTTCTACGTGAATCAGGGGGATGGCACATTCACGGAGGCCGCTGCGGAACTGGGAGTGGAGGGTGGGGCGTGGTCCTCGTCGCCGGTGTGGGCGGACCTCGACGGGGATGGATTTCTCGACCTGTACGTCACCAATTATGTCCAAACCGGTGACGACCCACTCCGTCTGTGCCCCAACCCCGACGCCCCTGATGGTTACATCACCTGTCCCCCCACCGTGTTTGAAGGGGCTCCCGATGTCTGCTTTCGCTCAGACGGAGCGGGCGGATTCCGCGATGTCACGCGGGAATGGAACTTGGTGGGCGATGCCCCCAAAGGACTCGGCTGTGTCGTGGCGGATCTGGACCAGAATGGTTTTCCCGATATCTACGTCGCCAATGATGGCGTCCCGAATTTTTGCTTCATGCGTGCCAGTGACCAGGAGCCGTTCCAAAACGAAGCCCTGCTTCGCGGTGTCGCGCTCGATGCCGAGGGACGAGCTCAAGCGAGCATGGGAATCGCCATTGGCGATGTGGACGGCAACGGTTGGCTCGACATGCTCGTGACCAACTTCTACCTGGAACCCAACGCCTACTACGAAGCCACGGGATTGGGCGACTTTCGCGAGGTGACCAAGCGGGCCAATCTGGTCGCCGCCAGTATTCCCATGCTGGGTTTTGGCACGCTCTTCATCGACCCCGACAACGACGGTGGACTCGACCTGTTCGTCGCCAATGGACACGTCGACGACACGCGCTGGCGGCTGGCCAGCGTGCCGTATCAGATGCTGCCGCAGATGTTCCAGAACATGCAGAACGGCAAGTTCGAAGAAGTCACAGCCTCCAGCGGGGACTACTTCCAGAAGAAGTGGCTGGGACGCGGGGTGGCCTCGGTCGACCTCAACCGCGATGGCCGGGTGGATTTGGTTGTCTCCCACCAGCTCGACCGCTCCTCGATCGTCCTGAACGAGACCCCCTCCCCCGGCAGCTTCCTGTCGCTGCGCTGCGTCGGGACCACCGCGAACCGCAGTGCGATCTCCACCAAACTCTGGCTGAAAACCGACCAGAAAACCCAGTATCACGAGATCGTCGGCGGCAGCAGCTACAACTCCGCCCCCGACCTGCGGGCCCACTTCGGCCTGGGCAGTACCTCACCGAAATCACTCAAGGTCCAATGGCTCAGCGGACGAGTTGAGACCTTCCCCGACATTCTGCCCGGCCAGTACACCCTCGTCGAAGGCCAGGGGCTGTACCGCGATCCAGCGACCGTCCCGTAGCTGGGTTCGCCAGAACGCGGGCGACTGGAACCTGCATCCCGAATGCGGGCACAGCTCTCGAAGTCTTCCGGGACATCGGGAGTGTGTGATACCTGACGCGGTTCCGACTGATGCCATGGCTGGCCATTGTCGCCGTTCGCTCCGCGAACGAGCGCTCGTTTGCGGAGCAAACGGCGACAATAGTGTGACACCTTATTCCTGTCCTCCGGCGAAGGCCGCGACCCCCTCCCCCTGGACTTCTTGACAGACACACGTCTCAACAACTATCGTGATAACACCTATGTGATCGCCCCATGCAGTCTCACTCCGCCTCACAGGAACCAGGCATGACCCAGCGCATCGAATCGGCAGATGTCATCGTGATCGGCGGCGGACCCTCGGGAACCACAGCGGCCACGCTCCTGGCCCAGCGCGGCCTGCGCGTGGTGCTGTTGGAGCGGGATCACTTCCCCCGGTTCCACATCGGAGAGTCGCTGATCCCGCAAACGTATGGGGTCTTGGAACGGCTCAACATGCTGCCCAAGATGAAGTCCAGCCACTTCATCAAGAAGTACAGCGTGCAGTTCGTCTCCGAGCGGGGCCGCCTGTCCGAGCCGTTCTACTTCTGCGACCACCGACCGCACGAGTCCTCGCAAACGTGGCAGGTGCGGCGCAGTGAGTTCGATCTCCTGATGCTCAACAATGCCCGCGAGCATGGCGTCGAGGTCCACGAAGGGGCCCGCGTGCTGGATGTCCTGTTCGAGGGGGACCAGGCCGTCGGTGTGCTCGTACAACGCGAGGGCGAGTCCCAGCCGGTCGAGATCCGGGCCAAGGTCATCGTCGATGGCAGCGGTCAGCAGTCGCTGATCATGAGCAAGCTGGGCCTCCGCGAGTGGGATCCGGTCCTGAAAAAGGCGGCGGTCTGGACCTACTGGAAGGGGGCCTTCCGCGACACCGGGCATGACGAAGGGGCCACGGTCGTCATCCAGGTGCAGGGCAAACAGGGATGGTTCTGGTACATCCCGCTGCACGACGACATCGTGTCAGTCGGCGTCGTGGCGTCGCACGAGTACCTGTTCCGCGATCGCGAGTCGAAGGACTTTGAGAAGGTCTACTTCGAGGAAGTCGCCAAGTGCCCCGGCGTGCAACCTCGATTGGAGGGTGCCACGCGATGTGACATCTTTCGAGCCGAGAAGGAATATTCCTACCGCGCGACGAAGGCGGCGGGCAACGGCTGGGTGCTGGTCGGCGATGCCTTCGGGTTCCTCGACCCGCTCTACTCCTCCGGTGTCTTGCTGGCTCTCAAGTCCGGCCAAATGGCAGCTGATGCCGTCGCCGATGGCATCGAGAAAGGTGACACCTCCGCCGCCCAACTCGGTCGCTGGGAACCCGAGTACGTGGCTGGAATGGACCGCATGCGGCGACTGGTCTGCGAATTCTACGACGGCTTCAGCTTCGGCCGCTTCGTCAAACGCCATCCCCATCTGAAGGGCTTCGTGACCGATATCCTGATCGGCGACATCTTCAAGGACGATGTCGACATCCTCTGGCCACTGATGGACGAGATGCGCGCCGAAACCGCCGCCCCAGCGAGCCACGTGGAATGATTTCCATCGCCGGACGCTCGCCCACGTCCGGCGTGACGGGTGTCAGTGTCTACCCAAACGTCATGTGAAACGTGTCAAACCGCTTGGCATCCGATCCCGCCTCTTCCCAGCCGTAGCGGTAGTTGCCGATATGCCACAGGCGGATGCTGGTATCGGCCATGACGCGGAATCCGCACTCGCGGGCGCGGTGTGAGAAGGAATAGTCTTCCCCGAGCGACCACCACGAGTCGTGCTGCCGGATGCTCAGCGGCTGGAAGAATGGGATCGTGGGCCGACCGCGAAATAATTCGTTGCACATCGGGAGCTTTAATTCGCTCTGCATCTTCGTATACACCTCGCGCCGCACGAGCAGAAATCCCGTCGCGGCATACTGAATCTCCATCAGCTTCCCCTCCTTGCCGAGGGTGATGCCGGACAGGTCGGGCAGAAAGTGTGATGCAAAACCCCGCGTCCCCTTCTTCGCATATAATCCACTGACGACCGGCTCCGGATGGCGGCGCAGCTGGGCCACCTCTTCGATGGTAAACCCCATGTCAGAGTCAATCCAGAGCGTCTCCTCGAACCCGTCGATCAGGGCATCGGTCGCCATCTGGCTGCGGCCCTGGTCGATGGCGGAAATCCCCGCCTGCCGACGCACGGTGTAGCCCGCCTCCTCCAGCTTTCGCAGCTGGGACTCGGTGTCGGGCATGATGTGAGTACTAAACGGGACGAGAATCGCGCAGCGGCGGGGGTCGTTCGGGGCGGAGTCGCGGACCTCCAGGCGGGGATGCGGCGCAGCCTCGGCGGTCGACGGAGTGAGGCGGCGGACTTGCTGCTTCGAGGGAACTCCGGCGAACTTGAGGACATCCACGACCTTGTGCGAATCGGTCAGGGACTCGACCGGCACGCGGAGGACGCGCGTCGGGAATTTCTCATGAGCCGCTTGCACCAGAGCCTCGCAGTCGTGCCAGTACCGGCGGATGGCTTCAATGCGGTCCGCAATGTCGTATTTCGGGAACGTGCGGGTCCAATCGGGATCGTGCGCCAGCGGGGCCTCTGGGCGGCGGGTCCAGTGGTGGTAGACCAGCGGCTGCGACTGGGCGAGTTGCTCGAACGCCGCCACCACACGTTCCTCGGGAACGACCGCATGGATGACTGTTAATAATTCATCCGCTGCCAGCAACTCCTCCAGATACGGAATATAAAACGTCGCCACATCGGCGATCACTTCCCGCTGCACCTTCCCTCGCAGCCGTTCGAACCGCTGCCCCAGCCGAGCCAGCACCTCCGGCGGTGAACTGAGCGGAAGTTCGGGCCAGTCCAGCAGCGGTCGCGATTCGATCCTGGCGTCAATCGTGGGCTGTTGAGCCAGCAGATCGAATAACACTCGCCCCGGCCAGATCGTCGGGCAGACACACGTTCCGATTAAAATGCGCGGTCGCGACAAGACATAACCCTTTCCGTGATATGAGGTGAGCCATCGATCTGGCCCGACATGTCCCCACCGTCGTGAGCGGCTCGGCGCTAGCCGCCGGTTCCCCTCACCGTGGTCCGTCGTGGAAGCCCCAGGACACTCACAGTGTCGGGGTGATTTACGAGGAAGAAGA
>JAYTWO010000525.1:0-8111 GCA_043743415.1 Planctomycetota bacterium | reverse complement strand
TTCATCTGTGTTCATCTGTGTTCATCTGCGGCTCACCCTCCTTGAATCATGTCGCGCCGGGTGCAATCGCTGCCTACTTTAATGATGCACACACGCCCTTACGCTACGGGGCGGGACTTCCTTTGCGTTCATTCCAATGGATGTTAGAGTGTTCTCTGACCAGCCACCATACTCCCCAGCGACCATCCCGATGAGCAAACCTCACGAGCCGAGTCTGCGCCGCCAGGTGATCGCCGAACTCATCGGGACATTCATCCTGATCTTCTTCGGTCTGGGGGCGGTACATGCGGCGGTGTTGACCGGGGCACAGTCGGGGGTGTGGCAGGTGGCGATCGTGTGGGGCGTGGCCATCATGCTTGCGGCCTACTCGATCGGATCGGTCAGCGGGGCACACATCAACCCGGCGATGACGATCGCCATGGCGGTCTGGCGCGGGTTCCCGTGGTGCAAGGTGATCCCCTACATCGTCGGTCAACTGGCCGGGAGCATGCTCGCCGCTCTCACGCTGTTCGTGCTGTTCGGTCCGCATCTGTCCGCCCTGGAGAAACTCAAAGGCGTCCAGCGCGGCGAACCCGGCAGCGTGGTCACCGCCATGTGCTATGGCGAGTACTTCCCAGCTCCGGGCAGCCTGGCCAGTGGGACGGACCCTTATTCCCCCGCGCAGCACGTCGTGTTGAAGAGCAAGATGAGCGAGGGCCTCGCCTTCGGGGCCGAGCTGATCGGCACCGCGATTCTGGCGTTCGTGGTGTTCTCGGTCACCGACGAGCGCAATGCCGGTCGACCCGCGACGGGACAGGCTCCGATCTTCATCGGCCTGACCGTGTCGGTGTTGATCTCGGTCCTCGCTCCGCTGACGCAAGCCTGCTTCAACCCCGCGCGGGACTTCGGGCCACGGCTGTTTGCGTACTTCGCGGGATGGGGCAGGGTGGCCTTACCCGGATTCGCGGACTCCGGTTGGCTCACGGTCTACATCATCGCTCCGATTGCCGGAGCGCTGATCGGCGGCGCGGTGTACGAGTTCGCTGTCCGTCCCGCTGCGATGAAGAACTGAGGACATGATGCCGCTTCATCTCAAATTACCGTCTGACGGACATCCTCGTCCGTCAGTACGACGACGGATTAGGATGTCCGTCGTACTGACGGTCCTCCTGACACTCCTGCTTCAGCCGTTCGCACGCGCCGCTGAACCGCTCGACCCGGCCCAGCCGTATTCCGCGACCGCGACGAACCCGGTGACGCACGATGTCGAGTTGCTGGTGACGGTGACGGCTCCGTACAAGACCAAGCGGTTGCGAGTGTGGATGCCGATCCCGCCGAGTGACAATGTGCAACAGTTGGTGAGTTCGGAGTTCTCGACGTTCCCCGTCGAGATCCCACCGCAGATTGCCGCCGAGCCAGTGTTCGGCAACCGGTTCGCCTACTTCGAGTTCCCCACTCCGCAGGGGGCCATGGTCATTCGCCACACGCTGCAGATCCAGGTCAGCGAACTCCTCTGGAACCTCGATCCCGATAAGGTCCAGGCCACCCCGAAGTGGCCGGACAGCTTCGCCCCCTACCTGCGCAGCGAGACCCAGGCGGTCGTGGCCGATGCCCGGTTCGAGAGGCTCCTCGCCGAGATCGTGCCTCAGCGAAAGAATCCGCTGCTCGATCTGAGCCAGGTCATGCACTACGCCGACCAGAACTTCCAGTACGACCACGCCAGCGCCTCGCTCCAGGCCAGTTCGCTCCACGCCCTCCAGCACAAGTCCGGCCATTGCAGCGACTACCACGGCTTCTGCGCTGCGATGGGGCGACTCATGCGGCAACCCACGCGAGTCACCTACGGGATCAACACCTTCCCCAAGGCGTCCCCGTCGCACTGCAAACTGGAGGCGTTTCTGGCACCGTACGGTTGGGTCAGCTTCGATGTCTCCGAGACGCAAAAGATGGCCACTGCGATTCGTGCGGACGCCCAGCTCACCCCAGTTGACAAGGACGCCCTCGTGGCCGCCGCTCATGCCCGACTGACCAGCGGATTCCGCGACAACACGTGGTTCAAGCAGACGCACGGGACCGACTACGACCTGGTGCCGCCCGCGTCGAAGAAGGTGGCCGTGGTCCGCACGATCTACGCCGAAGCCGATGGAGTGGCCCTGCCCGAACCCGATCCCTCCGCCCCCGGCGAGACGAAGTTCGCCTGGATGACCTCCCACAAATTCCGGTCGACCCCACCGGTCCAGAACCCGTTCACGAACATCGAGTCACTCCGAAAGTAGGACGGTCTTTCCAGACGCGCCCGACAAAAGTCGAAAATCAGCGAGTTGACCCCTCTGAGACACTGGGTTTTCTGAGGTGTTTTCGTGCGATATCGACTTTTGTCGGGCGCGTCTGGAAAGGCCATCCTACGACAACTCGGAACGGGCCAAATGGGCCAGTCCTCCTCCTTCCCTCTTTCGTTCTTCTCCATCCATGAACCCACAATACATCATGATCGGCGGCTTCCTCGGAGCCGGAAAGACCACCACGGTCGGACGCCTGGCCCGGCACTACATGGCCGCAGGCAAGCGGGTTGGGATCGTCACCAACGACCAGACCACCGACCTCGTCGACACGCACTCGCTGCGGTCGCAGGGGTTCGAGGTCGGCGAGGTCGCGGGCTCCTGCTTCTGCTGCAACTTCAACGCCCTCACCGAAACCGTCGAGGGACTCGGCGAGAACGAACTCCCCGATGTCATCATCGCCGAGCCGGTCGGCAGTTGCACCGACCTCGTGGCCACGGTCATTCGTCCGCTGATGCAGGTCTACGGCCAGCCGCTCGATGTGGCCCCGTATGGCGTGATCCTCAAACCCAGCCACGGCCTCAAAATCCTGCGAGGCGACACTCACCGCGGGTTCTCCCCCAAGGCCGAGTACATCTTCCGCAAGCAGCTCGAAGAGGCCGACTTCATCATCATCAACCGCATCGATGAGCTGTCCCCGGTCGAGATTGAGGAACTGGAGTCACTGCTCCGCGCCGACTTCCCGGATCAGCCGATCCTCCGCGTCTCGGCCCGCACCGGAGAGGGATTCGAGGCTCTGATTGAGATGCTCGACCAACGTGGGGCGTTCGGCCAGCGCGTGATGGAGGTCGACTACGACATCTATGCCGAGGGCGAGGCCGAACTCGGCTGGCTCAACAGCCAGGTGCAGGTCGACGCCGATCGGGCCTTCGACCTCGACGCCCTGCTGCTCGACATCATCGGACGACTGCATGAGAGGTTCGTCGGGGCGGGGGCCGAGGCGGCACACCTCAAAACGATCGGCCTGTGTGACGGCAGCTACGCCGTGGCGAACCTCGTCAGCAACTCGACCGGCCCGGAGTTGTCGCTCCCCTCGAAGACCCACACCCGCTCCGCCAATGTCGTCGTCAACGCCCGAGTCGCGACAGATCCGACGGAGCTGGAAGCGTTGGTGCGCACCGAAGTGGCCGCAGCCTGCGCCGCGGTCGGGGCGACTCATGAGGTGACAACACTTCAAAGCTTTCGGCCCGGACGGCCCGTGCCGACGCACCGCATTGAGGCCTGAGATGCGGGTCCATCGAACCCTGAACGAAAACTCGCGGGAACCGGTCTGGTTGCCACGACAATATCCGCTTTCTTTCGACCATCAGTGAATCCCCCGCCAGGAGACTCGTCTGTCAGACACACACTCTCCCTCTGGACTGCCCCCCTGTCCCTCCTTTTCTGTTGTCCCTCCTTTTCTGTCTTCCCAATCCGAAGAAGCGGGCGAAATCAATGAGACCTGACCCTTTTGCTTTTCTCCCTTTTGCTTTTCTCTTTTGCTTTTCTTTTGCTTTTCGCAATGAGAGCTGACCCTTTTGCTTTTCGCGCCCTCGTTCACGCGTCGGGTTGCTAAAGTCAGTGCCAATGGGCGAATGCGGCAAGCCCCGGACGCCGATGTGTTCCAGCGGATGGTCCCCAGCCCGTGGAATGAGAGAGCGTCCTGCCGCTCACTTCTTCGGGCGAAACGCCACGATCCGCTCGGGATTCGTCTCCAATCGTGGCCCCTCGATCAGGTCGACGCAATACGGGATCGCGGGCATCACCGCATCGAGGCACTCGCGGATCGCTTTTGGCTGGCCGGGGAGATTCACGATCAGTGATCGTCCCCGGATGGCCGCTGTCTGGCGGGAGAGGATCGCCGTCGGCACCTTTTCGAGTGACACCTTCCGCATCAATTCCCCGAACCCCGGCATCAGCTTGTGAGCCACCGCCATCGTCGCCTCGGGGGTCACATCTCGGACGGCGGGACCGGTGCCGCCAGTCGTCACCACGAGGCAACATCCGATCTCATCGCACAGTTCGATTAAGGTGTCCTCGATGACTGTCTGCTCATCGGGGATGACCCGCGCGACTGGCTCCCACGGCGAGGACAGCACCTCGCGAAAGTATTCCGCAATCGCGGGACCGCCCTTGTCCTCGTACTGGCCCCGACTGGCGCGGTCAGAGACGGTGATGATGCCAATGCGGGCGAGGGACATATTGAGTTCTCATGGTCGAACAGATTACGGGGCCGGTGGCTCCGGTAGCACGGGCGGCAGCAGCAGCGGCTGGGAGCGGACCGGTTCGGGCTGCGACAACGCCTCGATCTCTTCCGGCGTCGGGGCGGGCGTTGCGGCATCCTCGGCCGGGGGCGAGTCCAGGAAGGCTCGCAGATACGGCTGCTCTCCCTCTAACTTGAGGGCCGTATCCAGCAGCGTCCGGAACCGATCGTCGCCATCCAGGAACAGCACGATCCCCAATAGAAATACTCGGTCTGAATCGCGAACATCGACCTTGGTCCAGTCGGCCACACGCTGCTTGAGTTGCACCTTCGACACACCATTTTGGACTCCAAACAAACGGTCCAGCGAATCGGCCCGACCGGGGTAGCTCGCATCCACATCGGCCATCTGCTTCAGGAGCGACACCGCCCCGCGAAAGTCTCCCCGCGCTGACTTGGCCACAGCCAGCCGCACATACGGATCGGGCCGGTCGGGGGCCGCCTGGACCGACTTCGCATAGCTCTTCTCAGCTGCGGAGTAATCGAGATTGGCGAACAACCGGTCCCCCGCGTCCTGCAATCGAACACTTCGCAACTGGGCTTCCGGTGTGGAGGGCTGGACGAGGCTCCGGTGGGTTTGCGAGATCGGTTTGACTCGATCGAGGTGATTGTTGTCGAGGTTGGCCTCATCAATCATCCACTGCGGCAACGCGGGCCGGGATGGCGGTGGGGCCAGAATGATGGGAGGGGCCGTGTAGATCGGGGCATTCCACCCGTAACCGTAACTCGGCCCGTAGTAGGTATTCCCGTACAGGGGGGCCATGTACCCCACGCTGAATCCGGGCACTCCATAGCTGACACTGGAATAACCCGAGTAGCCGTAGCCGTAGCCTGGACCGTAGTAGCCGCCGTATCCGTACCCCGCTGCCGGTCGCGGACCGTGACAGTGATGCCCCCCATAGTGCCCCCCATACGTCGAGAACGACATCTGGGGGATGAAGACATCGGTCCGAAATTCAGGGATCTGCGAAAACCCGAATGCGGGCCAAGCAGAGACAACGATCAAGCACAACAGGCGGAATCTCATGGTTCCCTCCCCGGCTGACAAGGGCTGGGACGAGCCACACTCGCGAGGCGACACCTCTCGACACTCCCCCAGCGTCCAGCCATCTGACGATTCTACCCAGTCTCACTTCTTTCGCAGAGAGCGAATCGTCAGCCCCGCCGTGGAATTTGACAAGTCAAGGGAGTCCGACAAAAGTCCCGCCACCGGGCTTGCCACGGTGGTTCCCGCTTTTGCGATACGAAACGCCAGCCATATCCCAGGTAGCGCACAAGCGCGGGAACCGCCCCGACGAGCGGGGTGGCGTTCTGTCGGACACACCTTCGTTACCTTCGTTACCTTCGTTTCCTTCTGTTCAAATCCTTCTGTTCAAATCCTTCTGTTCAAATCCTTCTGTTCAAATCGGGATGTTATTTGGGTCCAATCCCTGAATCGGGAACTGTGGAAGTCCCGCCAGCGCCGAGTCGAGTCCGCGGTGGGCTAAATCGCCCGGTGGCTCGCGTCGGGGGAGCCTCCGATCGCGCAGACACCGGGGGCAGAGGGGCGACAGCGGCCGCCGAACCCGTGGGAACAGTGTTCTGAGGGGTAGGCGTCACCACATCCCTCGACTCGATCGGAATGATGAGTTCCATGCCCGGCTTCAGATCATTCTCCGTATGCAGCAAGCGTCGATTGGCGTTGAACAGCGTACTCCACTTCCGGTGGTCTCCCAATTGGCGATCCGCGATCAAGCTGAGACTATCACCGGACTGCACTCGGTAGGTGCGGGTCGGAACCACCGGCTCGGGTTCCGGTTCCGGTTGAGCCACAATCTCGGCGGGGAAGTGGCCCGGATCGATCGGCGTGGGCTCGGGGGCACGAGGGATCTCAATCGGATCGGGGACGCCGGGCGGCGACTGGGCGGCGTGGGTCGCAATGGCCTCAGCGGGCAACGGTGCGACCGGCGTCACTGCGGTCCCCCGAGGCCGGGGCCGGTCCGCATCCGTGTACGATTTGACCGGCATCAGACGAATCGCCTCGTCGAGGTCTGCCGCCGTTTGCAGCGTCAAATCCACCGGCTTCTCGCCCGACTCCCTCGGGAAACACAGCGCAGCTGCAAACCCCATCACCAGGATGGCGAGAGCGAGTCCGAGCTTGGTGTCGCGGTGCATGTGTGTGACGGCCATGCGGGTTGTAAGAATGGTGCGGGCGAGTCCGCCGAGCGCGAACCACCACCTCCCCTTTATGACACCCCAAATGGGGAGTGTCGCTGGTTGTTTCGTCCCGCAGGCATGTTTCGAAAACACCACATGCCCCAAGATTCCGCAGGTAACGAATGCGCCTGATTCACCGGCGAGTGATGACTGCTGCAGGGTCGGTCCCACTCGATGGTTTCTCATCCGGACTGACTCGGGCATAGACCAAGGTTTCGCCTTCGGCCTGAAAGTCCGGGGTCAACCAGTTCACTGAAAAGGTCTCGGGCCTCACAGCGGAGAGCCGACCGAATGACACTCCATAGTGATCGCACGCACAGGCGGTTCTGAAGACTCGATTCCGAATACGATGTAAGGCCCGACTGCTGAATTGCATGAGATTCCCTGAGGCCGCGCTGCCGGTATCGAACCAGAGTCGGCCCTCACGAATCGCCCAACTGAGGTTCGTTCCATACTCCTGGTTTGGAGCGACTCCAACCCTGCCGACCCAGTGGGCTGAAGTGTGGATGTGACCCGTGTGATTGCTATGGAGTGTCAGGCGTCGAAAACACGTCGAACCATCCGGGTAGGTCTCGGTTGTTGTCCATTGGCCGACAAACTGGCGTTCGAAGGGGGTGAGCTGAGCCATCCACGACGCAACGCCATACCCCAGCGCCGCGACGAGCAGCCACGCCACCAGACAGCGTCGGCGGTGGCGGCGGGCAGGAACGGTCGTCGTGGAATCGGGCGGCATTGTGACCTCACAGCGGGAGAAGATCGGTCCCACCGTCTCGCAGTGTACGTGTCTCGAATGGCCTTCGCGAACCCAAAAAACTCTCCGCGGGTGAATGCGTGTGCATCAGCCAAGTGGGCATTCCATCCAGAAGCCTCTTGGCCACCTGAGACGCGGGGACCCGTTGGCAGAGGAAGTGGAATGGCTCACACAAAGGCACGAAGGGAACCAGCGCGGAGTGAGTCTGGATTGTGGTTCGGGGGGCGGTGCGGGCGATAGTTTCTGGATGAGGCAGATCGCAGAGTCCCCTCATTCCCCATGGATCAACACGGTGTCCGGAAGGCCTTTGTACCTTCGTGCCTTTGTGTGAGAAAAATCCCCCCCAAGCCACAGCCAGACACGATATCCCTGGCTGGGGTTTCCAGAAGCAGTGGCCACGCAGGAAAGCCCTGCCGACTTTTCCGATACACACACGCGAGTGTATTAGTGATATCCGGGGAAACGATGCCTCAATGATCATTTCGTGGAACCACAGATCAGATCGGTGTTCCCCCTTCGTTCCCTTCGTTCCCTTCGTTCCCTTCGTTCCCTTCGTTCCCTTCGTTCCCTTCGTTCCCTTCGTTCCCTTCGTTCCCTTCGTTCC